>JANMZS010000017.1:0-10375 GCA_031383535.1 Flavobacterium sp. | reverse complement strand
TGCAGATGATGTCGATAATTGGAATGATGTTGATTTTTTAAATAAAGCAAAACTAACAATTAAAGGAAAAATAACTAGAACCGCTTTAATTCTTTTAGGGAAAGAAGAATCTGAACACTATTTAGATTCATCAGTTAAAATTAGATGGAATTTAAAAACGATTGACAATCAAGATAAAGATTTTGAAATATTTTCTATTCCTTTTTTATTGTCTGTAGATGAGGTCTATAAAAAAATTAGAAATTTAAAATACCGTTATTTACGTGATGGTACATTGTTTCCAGATGAAGTTTTAAGATATGAACCGTTTATTATAAGAGAGTCTTTAAATAATGCTATTGCTCATCAGGATTATTCAAAAGGAGCTCGAATTAATGTTGTTGAGTTTGAAGATGATCATTTGGTTTTTTCTAATTATGGTTCTTTTTTGCCTAAATCGGTAGAAGATGTTGTGCTAAAAGATACACCTGAAGAAGTTTATAGAAATCCATTTTTAGTGGAAGCAATGAAGAATTTAGATATGATTGAAACCCAAGGTGGTGGAATTCGAAAGATATTTAACTTCCAAAAACAACGTTTTTTTCCTTTACCGGATTATAATTTTGAGGATAATAAAGTTAAGGCAACAATAACGGGGAAGATTTTAGATGAAAACTTTGCTAGAATCATTATAAAAAATTCAGAATTAGGTTTAAATGAAATAATTTTATTAGATAAAGTTCAAAAGAAAAAAGAAATTTCAGAAAATGAATTCAAATTTTTAAAGAAAGAAAAGTATATAGAAGGAAGAAAAACAAGTACTTACTTGTCGTATAAAGTTGTTGAATCTACAAATAATGAAAATTTACAAGCCGAATATTTGGCTAATCGTAGTTTTGATGATTCGCATTTTAAAGATATGATTCTTGAATGTCTTAAAAGATGGGGGAAAACAAAACGAGACAAAATAGACAACTTAATTATACCTAAATTATCGACAGCCCTTTCAGATGAAAAGAAAAAAAATAAGGTTACTAATTATCTCTCTGCATTAAGGATTGAAGGTAAGATTGTTAATACACCAGGATATTTTTGGGAAATTGTTTAAACACTTTTTAAACACTTTTTAAATACTTTTTAAATACTTTTTAAATACTTTTTAATTGAAAAACAAATTCTACCAATACATACAAACCCTTCAAGACCAAATCTGCAAAGGATTGGAAGCTGTTGATGGAACAACCAAATTCCGTGAAGACATTTGGCAACGACCAGAAGGCGGAGGCGGAAGAACCCGTGTGATAGAAAACGGATCAGTTTTCGAGAAAGGGGGTGTAAATATTTCTGCTGTTCACGGAAAATTACCTGATTCGATGCAGAAACTATTCAATGTAGGAGAAGCCGATTTTTTTGCCTGCGGATTGAGTTTGGTTATTCATCCTAAAAGCCCAATGGTGCCAACGGTTCATGCCAATTGGCGCTATTTCGAATTATACGACAATGTTGCTAACTCCTCCCTTTTGGGGAGGTCGGGAGGGGCTTCTTGGTTTGGTGGTGGTCAAGATTTAACGCCTTATTATCTGTTTGAGGAAGATGCAAAACATTTTCATCAAACTTGTAAAACCGCTTGTGACAAGCACAATTTAGATTTTTATTCAAAATTCAAAAAACAATGTGACGACTATTTTTGGAATGAACATCGCAAAGAAGCACGTGGGATTGGCGGATTATTTTTTGATTATTGCAAAGCGACTGATGCTATGTCAATGGAAAATTGGTTTAACTTTGTGTCAGAAGTCGGAAATAGTTTCCTTGAAGCCTATGTGCCAATTGTCGAAAAAAGGAAAAATTTACCATATACACCTGAGCAAAAAACTTGGCAAGAAATCCGCCGCGGTCGTTATGTTGAGTTTAATTTAGTTCATGACAAAGGCACGCTTTTCGGACTCAAAACCAATGGCAGAATCGAAAGTATTTTGATGTCTTTGCCGCCTCGTGTTCAATGGGTGTACGACCATCATCCAGATGTCGGAAGTGAAGAAGAAAAATTAGTAGAAGTATTACAAAAACCAAGAAATTGGATTTAGATTTAAGAATGAAGATTTACGATTTTTGATTTACGATGTAAAGTCTAAATTGCAATTGGTTTTCTTCAAACTGTGCAAATCTGAAATCTAAAATCTGCAATCTAAAATTATTATGTTCCCACTACAAAGAAATCGCCGTTTAAGATTTAACGAATCTATACGATCTTTAGTTCGCGAAACTACATTATGTCCATCCGATTTTATGTTTCCTATGTTTATAGGAGAAGGAGAAAATTATAAAGTAGAAATTCCATCCATGCCAGGAATTTTTCGTCGTTCTATAGATTTAACCGTCGAAGAAGTTAAAGAAATATTTGCTCTCGGCATTCGAGCCGTAAACATTTACGTAAAAGTGGACGAATCCCTAAAAGATAATACCGGAAAAGAAGCTTGGAATCCTGACGGATTGATGCAAAGAGCCATCAAAGCCATAAAAGCAGCTTGCCCAGAAATGATTGTAATGCCCGATGTAGCCTTGGATCCATACTCCATTTATGGTCATGACGGAATCATTGAAAACGGTGATATAGCCAATGACGCAACCAACAAAGCTTTGGTAAAAATGGCTGTTTCTCATGCTCAAGCGGGTGCCGATTTTGTGGCGCCAAGCGATATGATGGACGGACGTGTGCTACGTTTGCGCCAAGGTTTGGATGCGGCTGGATTTCAAAACGTGGGGATTATGAGTTATTCTGCCAAATATGCTTCGGCATTTTATGGGCCATTTCGTGATGCTTTGGGTAGTGCACCAAAAGATACTCTGTCTGATAATGAGCCTGTTGAAGTGCCAAAAGACAAAAAAACCTACCAAATGGATTATGCCAATCGCATTGAAGCTATCAAAGAAGCCTTGTCAGATGTTGAAGAAGGTGCCGATATGGTAATGGTAAAACCAGGAATTGCCTATCTCGATATCGTTCGCGAAGTAAAAAACGCAGTGAATGTTCCAGTAACTGTTTTTCATGTTTCAGGCGAATATGCTATGATTAAAGCTGCTGCCGAAAGAGGATGGCTCGATAATGACGCTATCATGATGGAACAATTAATGTGTATTAAACGTGCTGGCGCCAGTTTAATTTCGACTTATTTTGCCAAAGAAGCCGCGATACTTTTGAAAAAATAAATCATGAGAACCTTACTTTTTTTAGCGGTCATTTTCTTTAGTATTTTTTCATGTAAAAAAGAAAGTCAAGAGTCTTTTGGCAAAACCGAAAATCCAGTCGAGGTTCAAAATCCAGTTGCATTAGGAGCCGCAATTTTTGAAGGAAAAGGAGCTTGCATTGCCTGTCATAAACTAAATGAAAAACAAGTTGGTCCAAGTGTATATGACATAGCCAAAATCTACAGAGAAAAAAACGGCGATATGTTTGCTTTTCTAAAAGGAGAGACTAATCCTATTGTTGATCTATCTCAATATGAAGTGATGAAAGTAAATTTAGAATTGACAAAGACTTTTTCGGACGAGGAATTAAAAGCTTTAGAAGCTTATTTTTATGCTACTTTAAAATAATTGTCAATTTCAAAAACCTCCTAGTTTCGAATTATTTTAGTTACTTTTATATAATGGAAATTGCCCACTTCAAAACATTTTTAGGAATTGCCAAAATTGTTGGTGATGAAAATGGGATTTCGATAATTTCTATTGTAGATGAAGGAGCTATTTCAGTAGAAATTCCAACAATTTTACAAGAAGCTGTTTCTCAACTTAAGGACTATTTTGACGGGAAAAGAACTGATTTCACTTTCAAAATAAATCCAACTGGAACCGAATTTCAACAAAAAGTTTGGAAAGGGTTACTCGAAATTCCATTTGGAAAAACGGTGTCTAATCTCGAATTGTCTAAAAAACTTGGTGATATTAAAGCCATTCGAGCGGTGGCTGCTGCCAATGGTAAAAATCCCCTCTGGATTGTGGTTCCGTGTCATAGAGTCATCGGCACCGATGGTTCGCTCACGGGTTATGCTGGTGGATTGTGGCGCAAAAAATGGTTGTTGGAACACGAAAATCCTAGTAATCAAGCAAGTTTGTTTTGAGAAAGATTGCCACGAATTCACGAATTTTCTATTTTTTTATTATGCTCTCATCTATTTTTCTTTAAATTCGTGAATTAGTGGCTCAAAATTTAAATTATGATAGAAAAAATTAACCTCAACCACATTCTGTTTCTCGATATAGAAACGGTTCCTGAAGAAGAAAATTTTAACTCTTTGGACGATGAAATGAAAAACCTTTGGGAACACAAAACTCAATACCAACGTAAAGACGAATTTTCGGGCGAGGAATTTTATGAACGTGCAGGAATTTGGGCTGAGTTTGGGAAAATTGTCTGTATTTCTGTAGGGTATTTTACCAATAAAGGAGATATTAGAAACTTTAGAGTGACTTCTTTTTTTGGAGAAGAAAAGAAAATTTTGACCGATTTTAATACCCTTTTAAACAATTATTTTAATCAGCCTCAATATGTTTTATGTGGGCATAATGCCAAGGAATTTGACATTCCGTTTATCGCCCGCCGAATGATAATTAATAATATTGCCATTCCCAATAAACTCAATTTATTTGGAAAAAAACCGTGGGAAATCCCACATTTAGACACCTTAGAATTGTGGAAATTTGGCGATTATAAACATTTCACTTCCTTGAAATTAATGTGTAAAATATTGGGAATTCCATCATCAAAAGGCGATATCGACGGCAGTCAAGTGGGTCACGTTTTTTATGTGGAAAAAGATATTGACAGAATTGTAACCTATTGCGAAAAAGATACTATTGCAGTGGCACAAATTTTCTTGCGATTACGAAGAGAAGAGTTGTTGATTGAGGAAGAGATTATTCATGTTTAAATTTTATTTATAAAAATAAAAATAAATAATAGAAGAAATTATTACTAAAAAAAATAATAATGGATACCTAACGGATTTTAAATCCTCATGGTTTTTTGAATTCACAAAAGTATCAAACATCGTAGCTACTAATATCCAATCTAAAAAAGCCAAAATCTTCCTATTATATCACCATAAATAGTTGTATTTCTTAAAAACATATTTGAAGGATTAAACATCAAGAACAACAATATTGATAAGTTTAATATTGCTAAAATCACTGTTGAATAATTTATATTTTTTTCGCTTTTTGTGATATAAGTTAAATTAATATTGAGAATTTTATCTGCTGGAATTATCATTATGTGACCTGGTACTTCTTTAATATTGTTCGGTGGTAAATCCCTTCTAAACCTCCTAACATCAGTTAGATAAATAGCTTTTAAATCACCCGTATTTTTACAAATTGTGTGTTGTCTCAAAAATCCTTTATATAGTTTTGTTCCTTCATTCCCTAAATCAATTAATACATCCGCTTCAGTCAATAAAACTTTCTGATTAGGAAGAATACCTCTAAAATCTTTAAACTTTAATGACTCACCACTAAGATAATAATGCCAATAATTATTAAATCTTAAGGGTGAAAACTTCTTGTCTAAGTCAAATGATCTTACTATTATCCAACAAAATTGAGCAATTATAAAAGAGGTAATTAGAACTACTAAAATATAGCCAAATATCCAACACAATAATTCAAAATTAAACAACTCCTTTGGTAGTGAGTTGGTTTGTAGTTTTTTATAAATTAAATTTAAAAAATTGTAATCATTGAAGTTTGAGCTTTTTTCTGGATTTAACTTTTTGTAAATTAAATTCGTGAAGGTAAAATAAGAAATTACTTGTATTATTAATCCAGGGATTAGACTTATGTAAAAAGTATTAATCCAATTAGTTGAATTAAATTGCTTTGAAAACTCTCCAACATAATAAAACCTTCTAAATACTATTCCAGGAAAAATAAATAGCAAAAAAAGAATAATTGAATTAGATGCTATTTCCATAGTTGTTAATCTTGATCAACAAATGAAAATTTATTGCCATCAATTTTAATTTCAACAGAAGAATTGTTATTTTGATTGAGTCGCTCAATGAGTATTTTCTTATTCGAAGAATTTGATAAAATAACATCTACTACTTCTTTGTCTACAATAGAAGTATCTCTTCCAAATGTTTTGACCACTTGCTGCTTAACTAAGCCAAGCGATGTTGACAATGACATTAAGATTATTTTAAATGGTAGCATAACAACTAATTTTTAATAAATGTAATACAAATGTAAATTAAATAAACACAAATTCTATATTTATATTTAATTAAATTTGTCATAAATTCCTCTTTGTGTCCTTTGCGCAAACCATTTATTAACTTTGCGGTTAAATATTTACATTTACAAAAATTATAAGTTATGGTATTAAGTAGATTTTGGTTGGTTATTTTTATTTCTTCAATCCTATTTGTCATGATCAGTTTGTTTTCTGGTAAAAATTACACAATTGATCATATTTTAAACGGAAAAAAGGATGATCCTATTTTAGTTTCCGAAAAGTATATCGAGCAATTACCTGTTTTTATAAAAGACAGTATTCAAAACGCTCCCGACGAAACGATGATTATTAATCGCGATACACTGAATGCCGACACCACCTATGTTTACACCAACAAAACCGTTAAAATTTTTAGTGGCGTTCAAAAATCAGACGGGCTTTTACCTACTTGTAAAGCCACTTTAATTGATTTGATTTTGCCACTTATGGCGTATTTAGCCTTTTTCTGTGGCTTGATGGAGCTATTGATTATTTCTGGAGCTTCCGAAAAATTAGCGCAAGTATTGAGTCCCGTATTCGTAAAAGTGTTTCCGAGTATCCCTAAAAATCACCCTTCGATTTCGTATATGACCTTGAATTTTGCTGCCAATTTCTTAGGATTGGATTCCGCAGCAACACCATTTGGATTAAAAGCCATGGAGAGTTTGCAAACAATCAATCCCGAAAAAGATAAGGCAAGCGATGCCCAAATTATGTTTATGGTTTTGCATGCTTCGGGACTTACTTTAATCGCCACTTCTATTATTGGGTATCGGGCTGCTGCAAATGCCAGCAACCCAGCCGACGTGATGTTGCCTTGTATTATTACCTCTTTTATAGGAACCATCGCCGCCTTTCTTATTGTTGGAGTGAAACAAAAAATTAATTTCAAAAGTGCCTCTTTAGTACTATCATTAATGGTGTTAATTGCTGCAATTGTTGGTTTGTTAGTGTATGTAAACCATTTAGATTTAATTGGTAAAAACTTTTTCACTTCTAATTTATCAGCGTTAATATTAGTTGGAATTATACTTTTTACGTTGCTATTATCATTCATAAAAGAAAAGAAATTCACTGAAGCAAATACAACTGTATATGAAGCTTTTGTTTCTGGCGCTAATAATGGGGTAAAAACTGGGGTTACTATTTTTCCTTATGTTTTGGGGATGTTAGTGGCTATTTCTTTATTTAGAAACAGTGGTTTATTTGAAATTATTAGTCAATGGATTGCTTTTGCTTTTTCGAATATGGGCGTAAGCAAAGAAATTACCGATGCTCTTCCTGTAGCATTACTGAGACCGTTTAGTTCTGCAGGTTCAAGAGGATTTTTGATTGATTCGATGAATACTTTTGGTGCCGATTCTATGACCGGAAGATTGAGTAGTATTTTTCAATGCAGTGCCGAAAGCACTTTTTATGTGATTGCGGTTTACTTTGGCTCTGTAAATATCAAAAATACACGTTATGCTTTGGGAACGATGCTTATAGTAGATTTGATTTGTGTGATAACGGCTATTTTTGTGGCGAGTTGGTTTTTTTAAACTGCACCCAAGGGATTTTAAAATCTTTCAGGAAAACGCTCAAATTTATTAACTTTCCGTAACTTTACATTCCTAAAAACATCAAAAATGGACTTTATATATCAGGATCCGTATCCAATTTTAAAAGACGATACTCAATACAAAAAACTAACTTCTGACTTTGTTAGGCTAGAACAATTTGGCGACAGAGAAATTCTAACTGTTGATCCAAAAGCATTAGAATTATTGGCTCAAGAAGCCATGAGCGATGTTTCGTTTATGTTGAGAACGGCACATTTACAAAAACTAAACAATATATTAAACGATCCAGAAGCAACAGATAATGATCGATTTGTAGCTTATAATTTATTGCAAAATGCCTCCGTTGCTGTTGAAGGGCAGCTACCTTCATGTCAAGATACAGGAACGGCGATTGTAATGGCCAAAAAAGGGGAAAGTGTATACACAGGAGTTGATGATGCCGAGTGGTTATCTAAAGGAATTTTCAATACGTTTCAAAATAAAAATCTTCGGTATTCTCAAATTGTTCCCATTTCGATGTTTGAAGAAAAAAATTCAGGTTCGAATTTACCCGCTCAAATTGATATTTATGCCAAAAAAGGAGCTACTTATGAGTTTTTATTTCTAACAAAAGGAGGAGGTTCTGCTAACAAAACATTCTTGTACCAAAAAACAAAATCACTGTTGAACGACAAATCAATGGAGGAATTTGTACGTGAAAAAATAAAAGATTTGGGTACATCGGCTTGTCCGCCTTATCACTTAGTCTTAGTAATTGGTGGGACTTCTGCTGAAGCTAATTTATCGGCAGTAAAAAAAGCATCAGCGGGTTACTTTGACCATTTACCTACTTCGGGAAATATGGCAGGTCAGGCTTTTCGTGATTTAGAATGGGAGAAAAAAGTATTACTATATTGTCAAGAAAGTGCCATTGGAGCACAATTTGGCGGTAAATATTTTGCACATGATGTTCGTGTTATTCGTTTGCCACGTCATGCCGCTTCTTGTCCAGTAGGATTGGGTGTTTCGTGTTCTGCCGATAGAAATATCAAAGGGAAAATCACTAAGTACGGTGTTTTCTTAGAGCAATTAGAAGTCAATCCACAGCAGTTTTTACCAGCTACAGCACCGCATTTAGAACCTGCGATCGAAATTGACTTGAACCAACCTATGGCGGATATTCTCAAGAAATTATCACAATATCCAATCAAAACACGCTTGAAATTAAACGGCACCTTCATTGTTGCTCGTGACATTGCCCATGCTAAAATTAAAGAATTACTGGATGCTGGTAAACCCATGCCAGACTACTTTAAAAACCACCCCATTTATTATGCAGGTCCTGCCAAAACACCAGAGGGAATGCCATCAGGAAGTTTTGGACCAACCACAGCGGGTAGAATGGATGTGTATGTAGAAGAATTCCAGAAAGCGGGTGGAAGTATGATTATGCTTGCCAAAGGAAATAGAACCAAAGAAGTGATGAACGCTTGTAAAAAGTATGGTGGATTTTATTTAGGGTCAATAGGTGGTCCTGCGGCTATCTTAGCCCAAGATAATATTGTAAAAGTGGAGGTAGTTGATTTTGAAGAATTAGGCATGGAAGCCGTGCGAAAAATTACGGTTAAAGATTTTCCAGCTTTTATTATCACCGACGATAAAGGGAATGATTTCTTTGCAAATTTGTAGAAATTAACCGCAAAGACACAAAGTTTTTCTTAAGATTATTATACCAGACACAAGTGTAAAATAGTCTAATCGCTTTAGTGTAATGCACTGTATATTTCATTTAGTCCAATTTTTATTGGACTAATTTGAAATAACTAGCGGTATCACTTTTCTTTTTTCAACAACTCATTATATTCTTCTAGTAACTTCAAGTACTTATTTTTCCAATATTCTGCATCAGGATTTTCTTTTTTAGAATCTAAAGTGGATTTCTCTAAAACTTTTTGAGGGGGATTGAATTTTGCCTCTAGAGGGGAAACCTTTCGGCAGATGCTTTTATGAGAAAGAGGAATCTGAACTTTTGTAAAAACTTTGTAACTTTAATACCTCTACCCCCGCAACAACTCTTGTATTCTTTTTTCGATTATTATTTAAACAATTCGGCTATTTTTTTCATATCTTCTTTTTCTTCAAAAAGAGTAGAAAAATGGTCTAGTAATCCAAAAAAATGGACCAATTTTAACAAGGATTCAAAACTAATTTGTCCTGTGGATTCAAACCGTTTCAAACTGCCCAAAGAAATTCCAGAACGTTCCGCAAGTGTTTCTTGGCTGATTTTTCTGTTTTTTCTATACTTTTTATGTTTCGCCGCTATTTCTTTTAAAACTAGTGACGGTTGTTTTGTAATGCTATATTTGTTCATTTTCAGATAAAATGTTAGCTGATTTAATGTAAAAATAAACAAAATAGTTAATATAATGGCTATTTTGTTTGTTTTGTTGTCATAATTTATCAGACTTTCAAACGCTTAAACAATTTTAAACTCATAAACTTTTAAACTTCTAAACTAAAGTTTATCTTTGCACCTTTAATTCGAAACTCATATAATGAACAAATTATTGATTGTTGGAAC
>JANMZS010000217.1:0-9751 GCA_031383535.1 Flavobacterium sp. | reverse complement strand
GCTTACGTCTGAATCTTTCAATTCATGAGCGATTTTCAAAACTTGTTCTTCTGTTTCGGCACTACAAGGTCCTGCTATTACAAATGGATGAGACAAATTGAATGCGTCTAACCAATTTCTCATTTCTTTTTTATTTTCCATTTTCTTTTTGATTTATTTTTTTATTATTTGTTTTGTTTTTCTTTTTAACTGCAATCTGAAAACTGTAATCTTCTTACTTCTTCATTCCGTTTAATATTTCTTTAATTTTATTCACACTTTGCATTTCGTTGTAAATGGCTTCATAATCTTCGTTTTCTAACAATTCTTTAAACTTAGACAAATTAGAAATATATTCTTCTAATGTTTTTACAACTTGTTTGTTATTTTGTTTAAAAATAGGTGTCCACATGGCTGGAGAGCTTTTAGCCAAACGAACCGTACTCTCAAAACCAGAACCCGCCATGTCAAATATATCCTGCTCGTCTTTCTCTTTATCAATAACCGTTTTTCCCAGCATAAACGCACTTATATGCGACAAATGCGATACATATGCAATATGTTTGTCATGTGATTTTGGATCCATATAACGAATCCGCATTCCCATACTTTTGAACAGCTCTAGTGCTTTTTCCTGCAGTTTGAAAGTGGTTTTCTCTACCTCGCAAATAATATTGGTCTTCCCTTGAAACAATCCTTTTATTGCTGCCGAAGGTCCAGAAAACTCAGTTCCTGCAATGGGATGTGTAGCAATAAAATTTCTTCTACGTGGATGATTTTCGACCACTTCGCAAATAGGCGATTTAGTAGAACCCACTTCAAAAACAATAGTTTCTTCGCCAATGGCATCCAAAACTTTTGGTAAAACTTGTAAAGCCACATCTACAGGAACAGAAACAATTACAAAATCGGCATTTATTAAATCTTCAAAAGTTGCGCTTGCATCAATTACTCCCAATGCCAAGGCTTCCGCCAAATGACTTTCATTGGTGTCAATTCCATAAATAGTCGCATCAGGATGCAAAGATTTTATGTCTAAAACCATTGAACCACCAATTAAACCTATTCCTATTACGTATATAAGCCCACCCCGACCCTCCCAAAGGGAGGGAGACGAAACTGTAGATGCAGGTGTATTATTTTTTGTCATAGCTGTTTTATTAGTTGCTCAAAGCCCCTCCTTTAGTGAGGGGTTGGGGTTGACTAAATTCTCGATATCGCTTCTTGCACTTTTTCTTCTTTTACACAAAGTGCAAATCGAATGTGTCCTTCACCATTGGAACCAAAAATAGTTCCTGGGGTTATGAAAATTGATTTTTCGTATAATATTTCGTCTATAAACTTTTCTGACGAAGTTATTCCTTCTGGTAATTTTGCCCAAACAAATAAGCCAACACCCTCTTTGTACACTTTACATCCTAGCTTTTCGGCTAGTTTCTCGGTTAAAATTCGTCTTTTCTTGTAGATTTCATTCATCGAATCAAACCAAGATTTATCACTTTTCAAGGCTGCAATCGCTCCTTTTTGGATTCCGAAGAACATTCCGCTATCCATATTGCTTTTTACTTTCAAAACCGCATCGATACAATCCGCATTTCCTAAAACCATACCCACTCGCCAACCTGCCATATTGAAGGTTTTGGATAAAGAATTTAACTCTAAAGCCACTTCTTTCGCTCCATCAACTTGCAACAAACTCATGGGATTATCATTCAAAACAAAACTGTACGGATTGTCATTGACTAATAAAATGTTATATTTTTTGGCGAAAGCCACTAACTTTTGGAATAATTCCAAACTTCCTCTCGCCCCTGTTGGCATGTGTGGATATCCAATCCACATCAATTTCACTTTCGATAAATCTAATTTTTCTAAAGCTTCAAAATCAGGTTCCCAATTATTGCTCTCTTTTAAATCATAATAAACAGGAACTGCACCCACTAAATTTGTCACCGAAGTATAGGTTGGATATCCTGGATTTGGAATCAAAACCTGATCGCCTTCATTCAAAAACGCCAATGAAATATGCATAATCCCTTCTTTAGAACCCATCAAAGGCAAAATTTCAGTATTCGGATTCAATTCTACTCCATAATTGTTAGTATAAAAATTCGCCATTCCTTGTCTTAATTCTGGCAACCCTTGATAACTCTGGTATTGGTGTGCATTTTCATCTTGCATAGCCACAACAACGGCGTCAATAACTGCTTGAGATGGTTTTAAGTCTGGACTTCCAATTCCCATATTGATGATTGGTTTTCCTTCGGAGGCCAATTGCCGCACCTCTCTCAGTTTCGAGGAGAAATAGTATTCTTCAATTGTGTCTAAACGTTTTGCAAGCCCCACCCCAGCCATCCCCGAAGGGGAGGGAGCCGAGATTGGTAAAACGTTATGTTTTGAATTTTTCATAATCGAAAATAATTATATTTTTTCTTGCCCCCCTCCCTTTGGGAGGGGTTGGGGGTGGGCTTCTGGTTTTGTATTTTTATATTCGCCTAATACTTTGAAGTATTCGGCCATAATTTCTATTAAAGATTTTGCTTTGGCATAATCTTCATACTTTTCGAAAGTAACATCTACAAAAAAGGAGTATTTCCAAGGCGTTTCAATTTTTGGTAAAGATTGTATTTTGGTCAAATTCAATTTACAATCACTCATTACATTGAGAATCGCAGCCAAACTTCCGCGTTTGTGATCCAATTCAAATTTTATAGAGGCTCTATTGATTTCATCTTCGGCAACAAAATGATCTACGGTGTTTATGATAACAAAACGAGTCATATTGTTGTTTATCGTTTGTATTTCGGGTGCCAAAATTTCTAAATCATACATCTCAGCAGCCGTTTTACTGGCAATAGCGGCAATTCCTGAAATTTGCTTTTCGTGAATTCTTCGGGCAGTTTCAGCCGTATCTTTATCTTCGACAATTTTAATATTAGGCTGTTTTTTTAAGAACTCCATACATTGCAACAAAGCCATAGGATGAGAGTGTACTTCTAAAATATCCTCTATTTTTTGACCTTTCAACCCCATCAAATTTTGATGAATGTCTAAATAATGTTCACCAATAATGTGTAAATTATTCTTGTCTATCAAAGCATAATTTGGAATTATTGGTCCAGCTATCGAATTCTCGATTGCCATAACCGCTTGGTCTGACTTTCCAGACAACAGGCTATCAACCAATTCCTCAAACGACATACATTCGTCTACTGCTACATCATTGCCAAAATACTCTTGCGCCACTTGATGGTGAAAAGATCCTTTAATACCTTGTATTGCAATAAGCCCACCCAACCCTCCCAAAGGGAGGGCTTTTTCGATTATATTAGATGCTGTTGCTTTTTTAGACATTTTGCTTTTTTACAAAAAAAAATCCTGATTTTCATCAGGATTGTATATTAGTTTTATTTGTTTCTTATATTTCAAATAACCATAGACAATCCTTACTTCCTAAAAAAGAAATAATAAGTGTTGCTAAAATAAAAACGGCTATTTGACATTTTATGTTGTATTTCCTAAATTCTTTGCGAATATATATATAATTTTTAGTTAACCAAAAAAAAAGTGGTTTTTTATCGAACAAAAAAATAAATTGAACCCCATTATCGTTTAAAAAATACTAAATCAAGCCGTTTTCTGTTTACTTTTGTTACAAATAAAAACTATGTCCATAGAAGTAAATAATATTTCGAAAAGTTATGGTGTTCAAAAAGCACTCGACAACATTTCGTTTTCTGTCAAAAAAGGAGAAATCGTTGGTTTTTTAGGTCCAAATGGTGCTGGAAAATCAACTTTGATGAAGATCCTAACCACTTATATTGCTGCCGATAAAGGTTCGGCTGCGGTAAATGGATTTGACGTCAACTCGCAGGTCAAAGCGGTACAACAATCTATTGGTTATTTGCCAGAACACAATCCTTTGTATTTGGATTTGTATGTGAGAGAATATTTGGCATTCAATGCCGATGTTTATAAAGTGGCTAAATCTCGAATTGAAGAAGTGATTCAACTGACGGGTTTATCTACCGAAAGTCATAAGAAAATAGGGCAATTATCAAAAGGATTTCGACAACGAGTAGGACTTGCCAATGCTTTATTACACAATCCCGATGTGTTAATTTTAGACGAACCCACCACAGGACTTGACCCAAACCAATTGGTCGAAATTAGGAATGTGATTAAAAACGTTGGTAAAGAAAAAACCGTTTTTCTTTCAACCCATATTATGCAGGAAGTGGAAGCTATTTGCGACCGAGTAATTATCATTGATAAAGGCAAAATCGTAGCCGATAAGCAAATAGACAACTTAATTTCTACTGAAGCAGCACAAGTTATTGAAGTGGAATTTGACCATAAAGTTGAAGAAAAACTAATTGCCAAAATTGAAAACCTGACTTCATTCAAGAATACACATAACATGATTTGGGAACTGACTTTCAACACCAATAAAGATATGCGTCCAGCCGTTTTTGATTTTGCCAATGCTAATGGATTGAAAACACTACAATTGAATCAAAAGACTAAAAATTTAGAAACGGTTTTTAGGGAGATTACGAAGTAAGTTATAAAAAAAGCTTCCAGCCTTTAAAAGGCTGGAAGCTTTACAATTTTATTTAAAAAACTTGACTCGCTATTTGCTGTATATTGTCTGATTTTCCCATAGAGTAATAATGTACACAAGGCACTCCAAACTCTATTAACTCTTTAGATTGTTGCACTGCAAATTCTACTCCTATTTGACGAACAGCCGCATTGTCTTTGGCCTGTTCGATAGAATGTATCAATGATTGTGGCATGTCCAACCAAAAAACTTGTGGTAATAATTGCAAATGACGTTTTACAGCAACGGGTTTGATTCCTGGAATTATAGGCACCGTGATACCCATAGCATGAGCAGCTTCAACAAATTTAAAATAGCGTTGATTATCAAAAAACATTTGAGTTACTACATAATCTGCTCCCGCATCGACTTTTTCTTTTAATCGTTTCAAATCGGCTTCTAGGCTTGGGGCTTCGATATGTTTTTCAGGATAACCCGCTACGCCTATACAAAAATCAGGCGCATTTTCCATCGGCAAAGTTTCATGCAAAAACTGTCCTGAATTCATGGCTTTGATTTGTTTAACCAAATCTACAGCATAAGCATGACCTCCTTTTGTAGGTTCAAAATATTTCTCTCCTTTCATCGGGTCACCTCGAAGCGCAACTAAATTATCGATTCCTAGATAATGGCAATCTACCAAAACATATTCCGTTTCTTCTTTGGTAAACCCTCCGCACAACACATGAGGAATAGCATCTACACCATATTTGTGCTGTATTGAGGCGCAAATCCCAACTGTTCCGGGACGCATACGCGTGATGCGACGATCAAAAAGCCCGTCTTTTTCGATATATACATATTCTTCTCTTGAAGTGGTTACATCAATAAATGGAGGATTAAATTCCATTAACGGATCTATATTAGTATATAAATCTTTGATGTTACTCCCTTTTTGAGGAGGCACTATTTCAAATGAGAATAAAGGTTTCCCTTGCGCGTTTTCTATATGTTGTGTTACTTTCATAAGCCCCCTAACCCCCTAAGGGGGAAATTGCAGTTACGCGTTTACTCAATTACGCAACTAGATTAATATTATTAATTTTAAAGCTATATTTTTACCTCTCTTTCGTTCCTCCCCTTTGGGGAGGTTAGGAGGGGCTAATCTGCTATATTCGGATTCAACCATTTTGTAGCCTTATCGGTCGAAATACTTCTTCTTTTGGCGTAATCAATAACTTGGTCTTCTTTTATTTTTCCGAGTCCAAAATACTTGCTTTCTGGATTTCCAAAATAATATCCCGACACTGATGAAGCAGGCCACATCGCCATACTTTCGGTCAAAGTTACACCAATTGCTGCCTCTACATTCAGTAATTTCCAAATAGTAGGTTTCTCTAAATGGTCTGGACAAGCGGGATAACCTGGCGCAGGTCGAATTCCCTTGTATTCTTCATCAATCATTTCTTCGGCACTTAATGTTTCATCTGAGGCATAACCCCAAACTTCTTTACGCACTTTTTCGTGTAAATATTCGGCAAAAGCTTCGGCAAAACGGTCTGCTAAAGCTTTGACCATAATCGAATTGTAATCGTCTAAAGCCGCCTCAAATTCAGCTGCCCATTCGTCAACACCAAAACCAGTTGTTACACAAAATGCCCCCATATAATCGGCTATTCCGTTGTCTTTAGGAGCAATAAAATCTGCCAAGGCGATGTTTGGAGCACCTTTGGTCTTCTGTGATTGTTGACGTAAAGTCAAGAATTTTTCCAATTCGTTTCCTTTTTCGTCATACAATTGAATGTCGTCATCATTAACTTGATTCGCTGGAAAAATGCCATATATTCCTTTGGCTTGCAATTTCTTTTCTTTCAAAATTATGGCTAACATTTCCTGTGCATCCGCAAAAACAGAGGTAGCTTGTTCTCCAACAACGGCATCGGTTAAAATCGCTGGATATTTTCCGAACAATTCCCAAGTTCTGAAAAATGGCGTCCAATCGATATAAGGAACCAAAACATCCAAATCAACTTCGATAACTTGTTCACCAATTATATTTGGTTTTACAGGAGTAAAATTAGCCCAGTCTAATTGCAATTTGTTTTTACGTGCATCTTCAATTGTCAAGAAATTTTTATCTCTAGAGCGATTCAAAAACGCCTCTCGAAACGCATCATAATCCGTTCGGATATCGGCTGTATATTTTTCTTTGTTATCGTCTAACAAATTTCCCGCAACCGTCACAGCTCTTGAAGCATCGTTTACGTGAATTACTGTTTCTCGATATTGCGGAGCAATTTTCACAGCAGTATGAGCACGTGATGTAGTTGCGCCACCAATCATTACTGGAATATTCATTCCTCTTTTATCCAATTCTTTTGCTAGATAAACCATTTCGTCAAGCGATGGCGTGATTAGTCCGCTTAATCCAATGATATCTACGTTGTGTTCAATCGCTGCAGCGATAATTTTTTCAGGTGGAACCATCACTCCAAGATCAATGATTTCGTAGTTGTTGCAAGCCAACACCACCGAAACAATATTTTTTCCGATATCGTGTACATCACCTTTTACGGTTGCCATAAGAATACGACCATTCCCCTGTTTATCGCCAGCCTGTTTCGAGGCTTCGATATATGGGAGGAGATACGCCACTGCTTTTTTCATTACACGAGCCGATTTTACCACTTGAGGCAAAAACATTTTACCAGAGCCAAACAAATCTCCAACCACGTTCATTCCTGTCATTAGGTTGATTTCAATTACTTCGATAGGTTTTGTAGCTGCTAATCGAGCTTCTTCAACATCTAATTCAACAAAAGCATCTATTCCTTTTACTAACGAATGGGTAATTCTTTCTTGAACGGTTCCCAAACGCCACTCAGCCTCACCCCCAGACCCTCTCCGAAGGAGAGGGGAGTCGGAACCTTTTACGTTTTCGGCAAAATCTAATAATCGCTCCGTTGCATCATCCCGTCTGTCTAAAATTACATCTTCCACGTGTTCTAATAAATCTTTTGGAATTTCATCGTAAATAGAAAGCATTTCCGGATTTACAATTCCCATCGTCATTCCGTTTTGGATGGCATGGTACAAGAAAACCGAGTGCATCGCTTCCCGAACCGTATCATTTCCTCTAAATGAAAACGAAACATTACTCACACCACCGCTTATGTGTGCGTGTGGGAGATTTTCTCGAACCCATTTGGTTCCTCTAAAGAAATCCAAAGCGTTTAAGCGGTGTTCTTCCATTCCTGTGGCAACGGGAAAAATATTCAAATCGAAAATAATATCTTGCGGAGGAAAACCCACTTTGTTGACCAAAATATCATAAGAACGTTGGCAAATTTCAATTCTACGTTCGTAATTATCCGCTTGTCCTGTTTCGTCAAATGCCATAATAATTGCCGCAGCACCATAACGTTTGATTAATTTGGCGTGATGAATAAATTGCTCCTCACCTTCTTTTAAAGAAATGGAGTTGACTACACTTTTTCCTTGAACCACTTTCAAACCTGCTTCGATAATATCCCATTTCGAGCTATCAATCATAATCGGCACACGCGAAATATCGGGTTCGGCAGCAATTAAGTTCAGGAATTTGGTCATGGCGTATTCGCCATCGAGCATTCCTTCATCCATATTAATGTCGATGATTTGTGCGCCACCTTCTACCTGCTCTTTGGCAATGCTTAGTGCTTCATCGTATTTTTCTTCCTTGATTAACCGAAGAAATTTTCGAGAACCCGTTACATTGGTTCGTTCCCCAATGTTTACAAATACGCTTTCGGGCGTAATGATTAAGGGTTCTAATCCCGATAATACTAAGTTTCTTCTTTTCTCTGTTTTTGACATTTATTTATTTTTTTTCCTACACCTTTTTAAAACTGTGTAGGTTTATGCTTTTATTTTATTAATCGTTACAATATTGTAATAATTTAGTTTTCTAACAATTTATCCAATTGATTTTGAAGCGTTTTTTTGTCGGGCAAATACAATTGATATTTACTCAACAATACTTTATTGGTTATACTATCAGTGGCATATTCTACTAAAATATGATTTTTGTGTGCCCCTAAAATAATTCCAATAGGTTCATTATCGCCTTCTGTTGCTTCTTCTTTTTTGAAATAATTCAAATACAAATTCATTTGACCAATATCTTGGTGGTCAATTTCACCTCTTTTCAAATCGACCAAAACAAAACATTTTAGTATTCGATGATAAAAAAGCAGATCTAAATAGAAATGTTTTCCGCCAATACTCATTCGGTATTGTCTGCCTATAAAAGCAAATCCTTTACCCATTTCCATAATAAACTGCTGCAAATTAGAAATTATTTTTTCTTCTAATTCATTTTCTAAATACTGATATTGCTCTGGAATATTCAGGAAATCCAGTACAAATGGGTCTTTGATAAGGTCTTCCGGATTTTCTACAATATGTCCTTCTTTAGCTAATTTCAAAACCCCTTCTTTGTCTTTGCTTAATGCTATCCTTTCAAATAAAGAACTTCGCATTTGGCGTTTTAGTTCTCGAACACTCCATCTTTCGTATTGGCATTGTTTGCTGTAAAAACTAATTTCCAGCTCCGAATCGGCTTTCAAAATTTCGTAATAGTGACTCCAAGTCAATAAGTGGGACACTGTCCCACTTATTGGAAACGAGAGATATAACTTACGCATATACAATAAATTAGACCTGCCAAATCCTTTACCATAAGTAATAGTCAAATCTTTTGAAAGACGTTCAAACAATTGGCTTCCGTACTCTGCCTTTTCATTCCCTTTTTGTTCAAACTCTACAATATGTTGCCCGATATACCAATAGGTTTGCACCAAAATAGTATTCACCGATTGCACCGCCTGTTGTCTGCCTTGCTGCAACAAGCTGCCAATTGTATCGATAAGTTCGCTATAAGATTGCTTTTCTAGGTTCATATTTATTATTCGTACTTCGTTTTAATTTAAGTTGACAACAATTTGTAGTCAACTGATTTTTTTATCAAAATCCTCAAACCGTTTGAGGATTTTAGATTTTTTCTACGCTGTGCGAAGTCTCCCGACTTCGTACCCAATCCTATATACCGTTCCAACTTTATCAACTCATTCTATGACATGTGTTAGTTGCTTATTGGATTGGGTACGAAGTCGGGAGACTTCGCACAGCGTAGAAAAAATCTAAAATCCTCAAACGGTTTGAGGATTTTGATAAAAAAATCAGTTGACT
>JANMZS010000191.1:0-8068 GCA_031383535.1 Flavobacterium sp. | reverse complement strand
CGATTATACCCATCGTTTCGAATTGTTGGGAGGCTATAATTATGTGGGTGACACCGAGAAAATTCTACTTGGATTGGGTTTCAAAAGAGAAGTTTTCAATAATCAGACCGAAACTTTTTCGGGTGGATGGAGAATGCGTATTGAATTGGCCAAATTATTATTACAGGCTAATGATGTTTTACTTCTGGATGAGCCTACGAATCACTTGGATATTGAAAGTATTATTTGGCTAGAGAGTTTCTTGCGCAATTATCCCGGCGTTGTTGTAATTGTTTCTCACGATAAAATGTTTTTGGACAATGTGACCAATAGAACTATAGAAATATCACTTGGTAAAGCGTATGATTTCAACAAACCGTATTCTGAATATTTGGAACTACGTCACGAAATTCGTGAAAAGCAATTGGCTACTCAAAAAAATCAAGCCAAAAAAATTGAGGAAACAGAAAAATTAATCGAAAAATTTCGTGCCAAAGCTTCAAAAGCATCGATGGCGCAATCTCTCATCAAAAAGCTAAATAAAGTAGAACGTATCGAAGTAGATGAAGATGACAATTCCGTGATGAATATTTCATTTCCACTTTCAAAAGAACCCGGCAGGGTAGTTATTGAAGCGGATAATGTTACTAAAAGTTATGGTGATAAAACGATTCTGAAAGAGATTTCACTTTTAGTAGAGCGGGGGAGTAAGATTGCTTTTGTGGGTCAAAACGGACAAGGAAAATCGACTTTTATCAAAGCCATTGTCAATGAATTTGAATTTGACGGTTTAATTAAGTTGGGGCATAATGTGCAATTGGGGTATTTTGCTCAAAATCAAGCCGAATATTTGGATGGAGAGATTACCTTATTGCGCACAATGGAAGATGCCGCAACGGATACCAATCGATCTAAAGTGCGTGATATGCTAGGTTCTTTTTTGTTTCGAGGTGATGATGTTGAAAAGAA
The DNA here is from genome assembly GCA_031383535.1 of Flavobacterium sp. GTDB lineage: Bacteria > Bacteroidota > Bacteroidia > Flavobacteriales > Flavobacteriaceae > Flavobacterium. Next base: position 7,120 of record JANMZS010000191.1, on the reverse strand, counting down.
GGTAAAAGTTCTTTCTGGTGGCGAAAGAAATCGTTTGGCACTTTGTAAATTACTTTTGCAACCTATCAACGTTCTGGTGATGGATGAGCCTACAAATCACTTAGACATAAAATCTAAGAATGTATTAAAAGCCGCTTTACAAAAATATGAAGGAACTTTATTACTGGTTTCTCATGACAGGGATTTTTTGCAAGGAATGTCTAATATTGTTTATGAGTTTAAAGATCAAAAAATCAAAGAATATTTGGGAGATGTAAACTACTTTTTAGAACAACGCAACTTAGAAAACATGCGTGAAGTCGAGAAAAAGAGCCCCCTAACCACCAAAGAGGGAACAAAAAAAGTAGAAAAAAAATCACTTTCTTATGAAGATCAGAAAAAAGGTAAAGCGCTTCAAAATAAATTGAGTAAGGTCGAAAGCCAAATTAAGCAGCTGGAAAGAGACATTCAGCAGGATGATAAAATGTTGGCATCTAATTATGACAAACACATTGAAGATGCTAATTTTTTCATAGCATACAATAAGAAAAAAGCGGAATTAGATCAATTACTTTTGGATTGGGAAATCGTTCAGGAAGAAATTGACAGTATGTAAAAAGTGATTTTAGGATAGTGTCATTTAAAAGGATTTCGTTCTTTCCAATCAACTTTAGGTTCTAAATAACCAAATATTTTTTTTATTCTCGAGTCAATAATTGGGTTTTGGTGTTTTATATAACCATACATCTGCTGCGGTTTTGCCCCGACAGAACTTTTAATTTCTAAAGCAGTTCTGGCAAAAACAATTTCCTTGAAACCTTTGTTGATAGAATAAGCAATCATATCATACAGCATATTGAGGTATAACATCTTATCCCGCTGAACACTTTCGTCGTATCCTAAAAAATAGGTATCTATGACCTCACCGTTTTTGATAATGGTGTTAAAACCAATCAGCTTTTTGTCTTCAAAATAGCCATAAAACAGAAACTTATCCTTTAGTATTTCTTTTAATACTTGAAAATGGTTTTTGGCTAAAAAGAAGGTGTTGAAATAGGCATTTTTCGCCACATGAAAATACAATTCATAAATGGTGTCTTCGTGCTTAATAATATCATCTAAATTCATTTTCTTCTTGGTAACACCTTCTGCTTTTTTTCGGGCTCGTTTGTATTGGTCTCGGTATTTTTTGGAAAGCGCATTGATGTAATCTTGTTCTGAATTCCATTTATCATCAATATTAAAAACCATATTGGGTTGGGTCGAAAACTGAAAATAATTAGTAAAACCTGCTTTTTCAAAAAATTCGGTTTCAGATTCTGAAAAATCTTTAAACGAAATAAGGTGTGTTTTTATCCCTTTGTTTTTCAACATAGCAACTAAGGATTCAGAAACTTTTTTTAAGGTTTGCAATCCTTGTATTTTATCAATTTTGTTTGAAAAAGCAAACGAATTTTGCCCAGTAAGCATATTGTTTCCTATGAGTAAAACTTGAGATGAAAACCGCTTAAAAAGAAAATTACGAACCATGGTTTTAACACATTGATCGCGATCTCCAAAAGATTCTAATTGGTTAAGATTGATGAATTGAGAAAGCGCAATTCCTACTAAGTTATCTTTCTCAAAAACACCAATAAAAAAGCATTCCATGTTTTTTGGAGCTGATTTTTCAAGAATTTTCATGTAATTTTTAGAAAGAAACAGATTATTTTTTGCTAAATCATCCCAATTCGACGGAAAACGGTCTGTAGAATAATAAATCTGAAAAGTTAAACTAGAATTCAATGGAGGTAAAATTATATTTTACTAAATTAGTACAATTACTGTATTGTAGAACTATTTGGGTAAAATTTAACTAATTGTATAAAAATTAAAATCATGGAAACATATAACGAACAAACAGCGAAGGCATTTTTAGAAAATTTGGATAATTGGTATTTTGAAAATGATAGTATTGAAAAGAAATTTGTATTTAAAAATTTCATAGAAGCATTGGGTTTTATTGTAAAAGTAGGTGTCATAGCCGAAAAAATGAATCATCATCCCGAATTATTTAATGTGTACAACAAAGTTAGCATTCGTTTAGCCACACATGATGCAAAAGGGGTAACTACTAAAGATTTTGATTTGGCCAAAGCTATTGACGGACTTCAATAGAAAATCCCATCTTAAATTAATTGAGATGGGATTTTTTAAATTTCTACACAGAGGTTTAGCGCATAGCGCAAATAATACCGCCCATAATCATGCAAGAAACTACCCAGTAACCGCCTGCAATAAGCACGTATTTCCAACTTCTTCTTTCATAAAGTGCTCCTACACCAATGAGTGGTAATGCAAAAAACAATCCAGTCATAAATCCGTGTAATGCGCCATGTTTAAATGTTCTAAATGCGGTTCCATAATCAGTCATAAAGGCTTGAAAAGAGGGTAATGCTTTTGATGGATCGCCACCAATCATACCAATTGCACCAGATTGATGAATGACTAAAAATTGTAAAATAAATGAAATTAGGAAGGCATAAAAAACAGACATGCCAAAAATGAGAATCATGTTAGATCCTTTCATTTTTTCTTCAGTAATTCCAGCTTCTTTCATCCAAATAGTTCCAAAAACTTTCGGATGATACCATATAAACCCAACAACAAGTGTTGATAATGCTGATAACAATAAAGCAACAAAATTAATTTCCATAGGTTTTTTATTTAAAATTAGTATGTCAAATATATTAAAAAATAATAGTGTTTTTAAATGTTTTAATCAAATAATTCCTCATAACTCTACTTGGGTGGGTACAAAAATATGCCACAGATTACTTCGCCAGTCGTAAGCTCGTTGCACAGATAAAAAGATAGTTTTGCTTATATACTCTTTTTTATAATGGCTAATCGATCGCATTTATTTGAATTATTAGATGGTTATTTATAAGATAAATATTATATAAAATATTATTTTGTGTATTTTATCGATTTATTTTGTAGATAATCAACAGTTGGTGTACTTTAGATTATTATTAATTGTTTAAAGCTACACCAATGAAAAAGTTATACATCCTCATTTTAGTTTTCTCATTTTCATTTATATTGAAAGCAGAGGTTTCTTCGTTAGAAAAGAAATCGCTTTTAAAGTTATACGAAGCTACTAATGGTAATAAATGGTCTGTGAAATGGGATTTAAAAACCCCAGTTTCTTCATGGTTTGGAATTGTTGTAGAAAATGACAAGGTAATTTCAATTCAATTACCAAACAATAATTTAGTTGGTAAACTACCTGCTGAAATTTCTAATTTATCCAATTTGAAAACTTTGGATTTGTTTAAAAATTCAATTTCAGGGATGTTGCCAACAACAATAGGTCAATTGAAAAACTTAGAAATATTAAGATTATCATTCAATTCGTTTGAAGGAAGTATTCCAGCTTCGTTAGGACAAGCTACTTCATTAAAAACGATTGAATTATTTATGAATAGATTAACAGGTGAAATTCCTTCAGAAATAGGAAATTTACCAAAATTACAGGTATTGTCTTTATTTAATAATGAAATTACGGGTACCATACCTACTTCAGTATATAATCTTAAAGATTTAAAAGTATTGTTGTTAAATAGTAATAAAATTAGTGGTACACTTAATAATTCAATATCAAATTTAACCAATCTAGAACAGTTAAGTTTGTTTGATAATAATATTCAAGGGCAGGTTCCTTTTGATTTGGAAAAATTAAACAATTTAAAAGAAATGAATATTTCTTATAATAAATTTAGTGGATTAGTGTCAAAAAATTTAGCAAAATTAGATGTATTAAATATGACAATGATCAACAATCAAGGGGTTGCAACTACACTAAATCTTGCAATAGATAAAGATAAAGCTTTTGCTTCAGAAGAATAATTAGTAGAAAAAAATAGAGTTAATTTGTAAATAGTAATTTGAATAGTTTGTTTTTGATTAATTACTGTGGAGAGTATTCTCCACAGTTTTTTTTTAATAGTTAGCCTTGATCGGCCCCAAATATGTTTAAAATCTTTAATAATTAATCGGGGATGTATTTTAGTGTATTTCCCATTTCAGGTTTTAAAAAAATTGCCTCAAATTTCCGATTTTCTTTTTTATGTTTTTCAGCATGTGAGTTTCTTTAGTCTGCCAGCCAAACCTTGGACTTTCAGTTCAGGTTTAGTTCCTATTTGGAGTAAAATTATTTTTTAAGGAAACGCAATTATTTTTTTTAAAATAAATACTTGTATTTTCTAAAATTAGCCTTATATTTGCACCCGAAACATCGCGGGATAGAGCAGTAGGCAGCTCGTCGGGCTCATAACCCGAAGGTCACAGGTTCGAGTCCTGTTCCCGCTACTAAAATTAAAAAAACTCATTCGATAGGAATGAGTTTTTTTTTTATTTTAAATTCCCTGATTTTGAATTCTATAATTAATTGCAGTTACTTTTTTTTAATATTTCTTGATTAGATTAAAAAACACTCAAACTATTGTAATTCAATAGTGAATATCTTGTTCGTCTTTTATATTTATGACTTTGCTTCCAATTTTTTTATAAAAGTATTCATCTTGAAATAAACTAAGGTTAGTGCTATTGCTATTGCCCCTATAGGAAAGAAGATTACTTCTCTTAGTCCACCGTCCTCTATAATTAGGATTAGAGTTGAAAATACCCAGGAAGCTATAACTATAAACATCATTTTTGATCTAATACACTTGGCTATTTTTAATTTTCTTACCATTCTCATTACTATAAAAACACTCATATACTAGCTTTCGGTATCATACATAATACTTTTTCTCATGTTGTTAAAGATGTATGTAATACTTTTTAACGCTTATACGTCAAAACTTTATAAACACCAGGAGTGGTAATCATCTTTTTTGTTTCTGGTGAATAGGCATTCGGATTTCCTTGTAATTTTTCTTCATTAGAAAGATCTACCGAAGATTCAAAAGTACGTCCAAACACTCTTAGTACTGCATTATGCCATGACTCATCCCCATTCATCAATCGAGTAGGGATCCATTGTTCTTTTTCATAGCGACCTTCCCATATTTGTCCGATATGCCCAATCTCTTCTTTTTTGGTAGATTCAAAAAAGATTTTTAAATTCATTCCTATTACCGTAAATTCTTCATCTCCAGTTTGAATGATGATTCCAAAACAAGGCTCTTCAGGTTTTTCGTAGATGACTTTCAGTTTGTAATCGCCAATGGTCAATTCAGCAGACTGTTCGTTTATTTCTTTTAAAACAGCTTTGATTTTTCCTGTGCCTTGATATTTTAAAATCAAATATTGTACTTCATTTAATACAGCATAGCCTTTTTTAAACAAGAAGTCCTCCGATGCATCTTCTATTCCAAAGGGAGAAAAACAAATGGCATCGTGTTGTCCGTAAGCATAATAAGCTCTTCCCACTTCTGCCTTAGACTCTGGAATAAACAAAGGATTATCTGCTCTGTGATACATAGCAATAATTTCTTTGAAATTAGGAAGGTAAATATCTGGTGATTGGATATCAATAGCTGGAGCTGCCGCTTTCCATATATCCATCACTCTTGAAACAGGTCCACCGTTAGGATAAACTCCAGGCAAGTCTTCTGGTTTTTGAACAATCCAAGCATTCACCATCATCGGCAAATTGTATTCTTTTCGCCCAGATGCTGCTACAAAATTGATATAGCTTGCGTATTGCCAAGTGATAAAGAACGCTTTAGACTCAGGCGTGTCGCCAAACACCGCTTCCCAAGTTCCTTCGGTTTTGAAATTGTTTTTTGCCCAAGTAGATTTTATATACTCATTCAAATTGGCTTTATTCTTCACTAAATAATTCATTAATTGTTTAGGAACTTGTTGTTTATAAAGTTCCAAAGCCACTTGATTGTAATCGTTGTCTTGAAATATTCCCACTTCGTTTTCAGGTTGCATCAAGATGACAGTTTGATTCTTATCATAAGCTGCAATATGTTTCATTAACTGAGCAAAAGCTTTGGCATCTGCCATTTTAGTAGCTTCACAAAAAGAAGAAAGTGTTTCAATGGCTCTTCCGTCTTTGGTTTTTACTCTAAAAAAGCGTTTGGTATCTTTTTTCACCCAAAGTGGTGCATAACTCGATTCGCCATTTTTCCAACTGCCAAACCATAATAAACACACTTTTAAATTATTAGCTTTAGCATTATCGATAATAGCATCTACCAAACTAAAATCATAAACCCCTTCTTTGGGTTCTATTTGCTCCCAGGCCGTAGTTACAAATGCAGCATTGAGATTCATAGCTTTTAATGTGGGAAATAGAGGTTTCATGTATTCAACAGTAGAGGCTGATGAATTATGAACTTCACCTGCAATCATTAAAAAAGGTTTGTCATTGACCATTAACTGTGTTGCTGTCCCTTTTTTCTTTAGATAGGGGATATTGCTTTGTGCATGGAGTATTGAAAACGAAAATGTTACTAAAAAAGTGCTAATAATTGTGAGTTGTTTCATGTGCATATTTATTGTTACTAATTAATTTTTTTGGTTGTATTTAATCTCAATTAACTTACGTGTTTTTCTAAATGCAACATTATTTTATATTTGATTTCATTTACTAAATTAAATTTCATTAACTCCACATCTAAATATACAAATCGGTCATTATGGTTAAATGATTCGATTGGTTTGTAGTCTTTAAATGTAATTGCATAAAAAACCATATCAGCTTTTTCGGCTAAATAGGAAATACTCATTAAATCTTCCTGACGTGTAATAAATAAAAAGCAAATATTTATCTTATTTTCATCTAAAAAATCATTATTGTTTCCTTTCCAAATTTGTATGTCATATATAATTTCAAAATAGTACCTTATTAGTCTTGCATAGCCTCGTGTTTTATCAAAAACTATTAAATTAATATATTTCATTTTATTATAATTAATTCAATATTTTTAAAAAAAATAGTATGACTTTTTTCATAATAAAAAACTAAAATTTTGTAATGATAAATTCACTACGTCTATTAGCCTGATGTTGTTCTTCGGTACAATCGGATTTATTAGTTGGTTCACAACCACAATTATTTACCAATTGAGATTCACCATAACCTTTACCAGTTAGTCTTGATTTATCAATTCCTTTTGATATTAACCATGCCATCGTAGAT
>JANMZS010000185.1:0-3201 GCA_031383535.1 Flavobacterium sp. | reverse complement strand
ATTTCTTGCATTTCTGTTTGTTGCGATTTTGGAGTTAGTTTTACCAAAAAGTTTTTGATGTGGTTGCGATAGTACAACAGAAATACAAAATAAACCAGCAATAAAATAAAATTAGAAAAAAAACTGGTTATCGAGCTAAGCATAATTTGTGCCATATTAGCATACGATGGTTGCTCGTTTTTTAGAATTTTAAACTGCTCGTCAATAGAAATATTAAGATGATTAAAAATGTATTTCTGGAGTTGCGTTCCTATTTCGATTGCTTTTTCTTTTAAAGTAGAAATATCGTTGATGAGTTCTGAAATTTTGTAACCTAGTAACGAAATTAGTATAAAAATCAGGAGTAATAATCCTAAAAAACATACAGATACAGCTATTGATTTTGGTAATCGCTTTTTTTCCATCCAATTGCAAAAAGGCAAAAATAATGTGGCTAAAATTCCTCCAATACACAAAGGCATCAAAAAGTCTTTAGCAAAATACAATCCTGAAACAATCAGAAAAAGCACTAATAATTTTTTTATAACTAATGATATAGAGGTTGTCATAACTTAAATTTTTTGATGTTTTCGTTTCCATAATTTGACCAGCTCATACCAAATTACCGATAGGAAACCAACTCCAATTGCTAATATCAATTGATTGATTTCCAAATGTTCAAAGGCAAAGAATTTTGTTAATGGTTTTACATAAAGTAGCACACCAGTAATAGCAATTGTGATTCCAATAATGATAGGAACCAAATTATTTTTATACCATAAAGTCGTGAAAATTGAATAGTAAAAAGAACGATTAACTAGGGTGAGAAATATATTGGCAGTAACTAAAACTACAAAAACCATGGTTCTAATGGTTGCTTCGGCAAGCGCAAGATAAATGGCATATTGATACATGAATAACGTACCAACTGTTATCATCAAACCTTGAATAATACTTGTAGAAAGTTCTTTCCAATTAAAAAAAGTGCTTGTAAATGGGCGAGGTTTTTGCAACATAGTGTTTTTTTCCATTGGCTCATTTTCATACACAATAGAACAGGTTGGTCCCATTATCAATTCTAAACATATAATGTGAATGGGTGAAAAAATGTTAGGATATGTCCATCCCAAAGCCAACGGGATAAATACTGTCAGGATAATTGGAATATGAATAGAAATAACAAACTGAATGGCTTTTTTGAGGTTGGCATATATTTTTCTTCCCATAGAAATGGCATAAACCATTTTGTATAAATCGTCGTTTACAATAATCAATGACGCGGCTTGTTTAGCTATTTCGGTTCCTTTTTTGCCCATTGCAATTCCAATGTGAGCCGCTTTTAAAGCCGGACCATCATTTACGCCATCGCCCGTCATCGCTACGATTTCACCAGTAGCTTTTAATGCTTTAATAATACGCAATTTGGCTTCTGGGAACATTCTGGTAAATAAATTGATTTCGGAAACTTTCTTTTTAAGTTCGGCATCTGTTAGTTTCATTAGGTCATCTCCCGAAATGCTATTTTCAAAACCTATAAATCCGATTTGTTTTGCAATAGAAGAAGTGGTTTCAGCATTGTCGCCAGTGATTATTTTTACAGCAATTCCGGCTTTATAAAAATGTTGCAATACCGAATGAATATTCTTTTTTGGCGGATCATAAAATGCCAGTAATCCCTTGAAATTCAATTTGAATTCTTGTTGTGTTTTTGGATACTTTTTGCCTTCAAAAGTGGCTTCACCAACTGCTAGAATTCGGTAACCTTCTGTTGATAATGATTTTATGGCTTCTAAAATTTGCTTTTTTTCTTTTGCTGAAAGTTTTGAAATTGCCATTATGGCTTCCGATCCACCTTTGGCAGCAACAATCCTGTTTCCTGATTTATTTTCGAAAATGTGGGTCATCATAGGTGGTTTGCCCGATAACGGATATTCGTGTACCATTTTGTATTGAGAACGCTCGTCTTTTTTAATTTTTTGTTTATAAATTTCATGCAAAGCTACTTCCATTGGATCAAACGGAATGGACTCGCAAGCAAACATTGAAGTTGTAATTAATCGCATTTCAATCTCAGATAAATCAGTTTCTAAGTTGGTAATCGTATTCGATTCTAATGTGAAAATTTTCGCCAAGCTCATCGTGTTTTTAGTAATTGTACCCGTTTTGTCAATGCAAATGACAGTTGAACTACCCAATGTTTCCACGGTTTTCATTTGCTTTACAATAATGCCTTTTTTCATCATTCGCCAAGCACCCAATGCCATAAATGTGGTAAATGCAATAGGAATTTCTTCGGGCAAAATGCTCATTGCCAAGGTTAATGCTTTGAGCAAACTGTCAAATAGATTATAGGAATGAAAATAATTTAATCCCCAAACAATACCAAAAACGATGGCACCTGCAATTGCCATTTTTTTTACAAAATTGCCTACTTGTATTTCTAATGGTGTTTTTTCTTCTTTAATAGCTTCGAGACTTTTACCAATTTTGCCTAGTTTGGTTTCACTTCCTATAGCTGTAATGGTTGCAATTGCGAGTCCGCTTGCGACGGTTGTTCCTTGAAAAATGAAATTGTTTGTACTCGACTTATCTTTGGCAACCGACATTGATTCGCCAGTAAGAATGGATTCGTTAACCGAAAAATCATTGGAATGTACAATAGTTCCATCAGCCGAAATCGACGAACCTTCCTCGACCAATAAACTGTCACCAAGGACTAAGTCTTCGGTTTTAATTTCGATAGTTTTTCCATTTCTGATGACTTTACAGTTGGGTTTTGTAAACTCTTTCAGTTTGGCTAAAGCATTTCGACTACGGGCATTTTGATAGGAAGATATTAGCGAAATGAGTACAATGGATGACGCCAGAAAGATTCCGTTAGCTAATTCTCCACTGATGAAATATATGGTTGAGGCAACTAATAGTAATAGTGTCATAGGATCCTTTACAAATTTTAAAATTGCTTTTAAAAAATGATTTTCTTCTTTTAAAACAATAGTATTTTCGCCATGTTTTTTTCTTGAAGAAATTACTTCTTCATTTGATAAGCCTTTGATATTGAAGGTATTTGTTGTCATATTTTTATCTGTATTTTTGGCTGTGATTAAATTAGTGGTTCTACTGGAAATGTTGTTAACATTCAACTTTTTTTGAACCATTAAGGAAGTTAAGGTTCATTAAGTATATTGCAAAGCTTAATGAACCTTAACTTCCTTAATGGTT
>JANMZS010000161.1:0-26611 GCA_031383535.1 Flavobacterium sp. | reverse complement strand
AAATATTCTGATGTGTTAGAAATAATTGCTTTAAATTGAAATGTAAAATTTTCAGAACGACAATATAATTCTTGCGCTTTGTATTCTGATATGTAATCATCTTTGTATAGTTGTTTGCCTTTTGTGCTATTTACAGTTACAATGTCGTTAAAGTGATAACCAGCATTTACATGAGGTAGACTTTCTATTAAGGCTAAATTATTTTTAACTTTACCATAAACTTGATCACCTTTATCATTTAATATTATTGCTGAAAACCAACTATCTGGATTTGACCAAAACTTTTTCTCAATTTCCATTTTATGAGTTTTTTTTTCGAATTGCTGCTAACTTGTATATACTCGCTACAAAGTAGCGACTATCTACCCAATTTTGGGTGTATACTCGCTACTTTGTAGCGGATACTCTTTTTTGCTGCCAAACCTATTCTCGGCTTGACAAACTGGTTTTCTCCACTAGGAGGAAACAAAAATAGAAAAAATAATATAAAATAAACCGAAAACCAGCGATTGCGTTTGGCACAAGTCTCATTATTCTTGATAATTATATAAAAAACTTGGTTGTTGGCGGCTGGATCTAGTATTTTAGCTTTGCAGGATTTCGTCTACTATCAAATATTGCAATGATTACAATATGGATATTGTAGCTGTCGTAAACAATTAGATAATCTCGAACGATTTTTATTCTAGCTGTTTTATCGTCAGTGAATTTTCCAACTTCTGGAAATTCAGAAACAAATTCAGCAGCTTCTCTAAAAAGGGTATTCAGCTTAATACTGTATTCTTTAGATTTATTTCTTTCAATCCAATATTCAAGAATCTGGATTCTATTATTTTTAGCTTGTAACGACCAAACTACTTTTCGTTTAGCCATTTTTCAATTTCTAAATTAACTTCCTCATTAGTGTTTGATTGGCCATTTTTTATTTGCTCACGACCTTTTTCAATAGCTAACTTTTGACTTTTAGAAAGTTTATAGACAGTTTCGGTTGCATTATCTTTTGAAAAAAAATTATACATTTCCTCTAGCAGATTTTTATTATTTGAAGAATTAATTTCTTCTATTAATCTTTGTCTGATTTCAATTGTTCTCATATTTGTATCTATTTTTTTGTGCTAAGATAACGAAATACTTTTAGGTTAAATGATAATAAATCAGGATTTAGCTTGTTGCCAACAAATAAATATAAAAATAATGTTACATTATAAATCATCAAAAGGACTTTTTATTTGTTGAATACTTTTTGTACTGACGTGAGTATAAATTTCGGTTGTTTTACTACTATTATGACCTAATAACTCTTGAATATAGCGCAAATCGGTACCGCTTTCGAGCAAATGTGTGGCGTAACTATGTCTAAGCCAGTGCAAAGTGGCTGGTTTTGTAATCCCCGTTTTTTGCAATGCCTGTTTTAGAACTTGTTGCAAACTTTTATCAGAATAGGGTTCTCCAGGAATTGTGCCTTCAAATAAATAATTTTTTGGTTTAAACGAATTATAGTAATCTCGAAGCATTTCTAAAATTTTGGAACTCAAAGGCACAATTCTATCTTTTTTGCCTTTGGCGTTTTTAAGTAAAACTATATTTCTTTTAGAATCAATATGAACGGGTTTAAGTGCTAATAATTCGCCACACCGCAAACCGCAGCTATAAATCAAACTCAACATCATTTTGTGTTTTATGTTGCTATGGGCGTTCAAAATCAATTTGATTTCTTCCTTACTCAAAACATTGGGTAAAACTTTGGCACGCTTAGGCCGATGAATTTTGTCGACCATCATTTTGGTTTCATGAACGGTTTGAAAGAACAGTTTTATTGCATTAACGGTCTGGTTCTGAAATGATGCCGAAAGATTCTTTTTCAAAATATACTCATTATTATATACAATAACATCTTCATTAGATATCTCGGCAATGGGTTTTTCTCGGTAAAAAATCAAGAACGATTTCAGAGCTTCGCTATAAGTAGTTAGCGTACTTTCGCTATAGCGTTTAGAACGAAGCCATTGTTTGAACTTTTCTATTTGAGCTATTCCTTCTATTGAGGGCAAGAAATGGGAGTGAGGTGCTAAGCCAAATCGCTGCCTGTTTTCATCCGTATCGGGCAAATGCCAAGCTTTTAAGGTTTGACTCCATCGCGAACCATTTATCAATTTAATTCTAGCGATTAAATCGGCGTTTTTTTCAAAATAGACTGCAATTCGCTTTTCTTTTTTATGTGTGATAACTTTTGCCTCCCAATTCATAATCTAAATTTTAAGTTACTAAGTATCTGCTTCAAAATAAACACTACATTTTGACTCGTACTTTTGCTATTTTTCTGTGTTAAAAATTATTTCAATAGCGGTGCTATTCAAATAATTTTCGCCTTGAAAAACAACAAAATAACTTCGCAAAATTTGCAGGGTTTATTTCAAAACAGATACTAATATAACTAATAGTTTTTAAATTAAGAACTTTGTGGACTTTGTGTAAAACTTAGCGACCTTTGCGGTTAAAAAAAAACTATGACAATACATTTAAAACACGGTATCGACAAACTCCTTTTCGGGATGCAACAAAAGGATGTTATCGCCCTTTACGGAAAACCAAATCGAGAATATAAAGACGAAGACGACAATGTGATTTTTGCCTACAATGCGCTCAAAATGCGCTTGACTTTCTATCAAGACGAAGCGTTTAAACTGGGTTATATTGTGGCTTCGAGTCCAGACTTGGAGTTATTTGGCAATAAAGTGATTGGCAAAATAATTAGTGAGGTCAAAAAAGAATTCGCAACTAAAGGCATTACTAAATTTACCCAGGAAGATTTTGACACTTTCGAAAATTATTTCAATGAAGACCATTGGTTTATCCTGCAAACGGAATTTGACGAGGTGGTCAAATTTGAAATGGGGGCTATTATCAATGACAAAGATGAATTTGATTGGAAGTTTAAAGCATAAAAAAACACCGAAAACAATTGAATTGAATTCGGTGTTTTAAATAAGGTAATTCGGTTTTATTTTTTTACTTCTGTTTTAGCTTCTGTTTTTACTTCAGGTATAATCTCAATCATTTCTAATTCAAAAACAATATTGGTATTGGGTGGTATAACACCACCAGCACCTCTTTCGCCATAGGCTAATTTTGATGGGATAAAAACAATGGCTTTATCGCCATAAGTCATGTGATCTAATCCTTCGATAAATCCAGGAATTAAGCCTTCTTTTTTACCAGCTACAAACGGAAAGGGGCGATACCCATTTTGTTCGGCTCTTTTTGGGTTAAAAGTTCCGTATTCTTTACAAACATCGGGATAACTGCTGTCAAATAAGGTTCCGTCCTCAAAATATCCTGCATAGTTAAAATTAAAAGTAGCCCCGTCAGCCGGTTTAATACCAGTTCCTTTTTGGGTTATTTTATAGGCTAATCCTGTTTCAGTTACAGTAGCGGTTGGTTTTGTAGTATCAAAATAGGCTTTTTTTGCCGAGATTACTCCAGCAAATTTTTCAAGATACTCTTTTTTGGCTACTGCCATAATAGAGTCTTGTTTTCTTTTGTTTTCGGCTGCAATTAACGCCTCTTTTTTATCCTCTTCGCCTTTATTAAAATAGTATTCCGAAAATATTTTTGATGCGTCAAATGCCTTGGCAGCAGCTCCTTTTCTAGTTATAGTAACTTTTTTTATGATGTCATCTTGAGCAATTAAGTTTACCACATCCATTCCATGAGTAACATGACCAAAAATAGTGTGTTTTCCATCTAACCAAGGGGTTTCTTTGTGAGTGATAAAAAACTGGCTACTATTTGTTTTTGGCCCCGAATTTGCCATAGAAAGAATTCCAGGTTTATCGTGTTTTAAATCGGTAAATTCATCTTTAAAGGCATAACCAGCACCTCCAGAACCGTTACCCTCAGGGTCACCACCCTGAATCATGAAATCCTTGATTACACGGTGAAATTTTAATCCATCATAAAACGGTTTTCCAATTAATTTTTCATTGGCTACAAAAGAATTTTTCCCTTCGGCTAATGAGATAAAGTTAGCTACAGTAATAGGTGTTTTAACATATTCTAATTGAACAACGATGTCACCTTTTGAAGTGCTAATGGTAGCAAAAATACCATCGGTTGATTCAGGAGTTTTAGAAATTGGTTTTGCAGCAGTAGGGGTTACTTTTGTTTTAACAACTGCTTTTTTAGCGGTTTGGGCTTGCATTTGTAACATTCCCAAGAATAATAAGAATACGATTTTTGATTTCATTTTTGTTTAATTTAAGGTCTAATTTTTTTGTTGTTGATAGTTAATTGTTGTTCTCAAGTTCAGTTTATAACTAAACTAGTAACTTTCAGTAAATAATAATTTACTGAGGTATTGTTTCATATAATTCAATTTCAAATAGTATAGTGGCGTTTGGAGGAATCACTCCGCCAGCTCCCGCTTCGCCATAGCCTAGTTTTGATGGGATAAAGAGAATAGCTTTGTCTCCAAAGGATAGTTTTTCTATACCTTCTATAAATCCGGGTATCATACCTTGTTTGGTTCCTGCCACAAAAGGGATGGGTTGGTATCCGTTTTGAGCCGCTCTGTTGGGATCATATTTTCCAAAGGCTTTTGCTACTTCTTCTATACTAGAGTCAAATAGGCTACCGTTTTCTAAAAATCCTGAATAATGAATATAAATAGTAGATCCGTTTGCTGGTTTTTTGCCACTGCCTTTTTTAGTAATTACATAATTAAGACCTGTTGGAGTTTTGATTGCTGTGGCTTTTATTTTCGAAAAGTAAGCGGCTTTTTCGTCTCGAATGACTTTGTATTTAGCGTCTAAAATAGCTTCTTGAGCTAATTTTTTTTTCTGGTTTTCAGACGCTACAGCAAAATAGTTACGAAACGTTTTTACGGCATCAAACTTTTTGGCTGCTTCTCCTTTTCTAATTATAGTCATCTTCGTGATGTAATCGTTTTGTTCGATCAAGTTAACAACTTCCATGCCTTTTTCTACCACATGTCCAAAAATGGTGTGTTTGCCATCGAGCCAGGGTGTTTCGATATGGGTAATAAAAAACTGACTGCTATTGGTTCCCGGACCGCTATTAGCCATAGCCAAAACTCCGCCTTTGTCAAATCGCATATCGCTTATCTCATCTTTGAATTTATAGCCCGTATCACCAGAACCCGTTCCTAGTGGATCACCCGTTTGAATCATGAAATCTTTAATCACGCGATGAAATTTTAAACCGTCAAAAAAAGGCTTGTTTTTAAGATTTTCATCGGTAATGAATTCGTTTTTCCCTTCGGTCAAACTCACAAAATTAGCCACAGTAATCGGTGCTTTTTTATAATCTAATGCAACAATAATAACGCCTTTGTTGGTTTCTATTTTAGCATATAATCCATCAGGGAGATTGTTGCTATCGTCTTTACAACCTATTAATAGGGTGAATGCTATCAATGCAATCAGAATGTTTTTTTTCATTTTTTATAATTGGTTTAAACTATCGGTTTCTTCTAATGGAGTTTCTTTTTTAAGTACTTCTTCGGGTCCAAAGCTATGCAGTTTAACAGTGCAAATTAAGGGTTGATTTGTACCTATTTTTTTAGCATCGCCACGATATCCATATCCAACATGAGAAGGAAAAAGGAATACCACCTTTTCGGTTTTTCGCATGAGTTTGATTCCTTCTCGCAGACCAGTCATAATATTTTGTTTGTCAACGAGGTAGTTTTGTGTTTTTAGTTCTGCTTCCGAATAAATAATTTTTCCTTTTAAATCTTTTATTTCATAGTTAAAAATAGCGACATCACCTCTTTTTGGAGTGAGGCTATCTAGCATATTTTGTGATTTGTAAGTGTACCAAAATCCTTTTTTAGACGAATAATATTTATTTTTAGGTTGGCTTTTGATAATAGAATCAATTCTATCTTCTTCACTAGAAATCAGTTTTTTGTTTCTTTCGATGGATTTTTTCATGAAACTGCCCGAAGCTAGAGAAATAGGTCGTCGAGCTTCCTGACTTTGTTTGCAAGAAAACAATAAAAAAGAAAAGAGTATAAAACTGATTTTTAAGCTATTATTTATCATCATTTAAATTTTTAGAGTAGTAACTAAAGCTACAAATTTCTGTATGGTTTGTTCCATGGAAACTTCCGATTTTCCTCCAGCAGCATTTCGATGACCGCCGCCGTTGAAATAATCTCTTGAAAATTGATTGACATCAAAATTACCTTGAGAGCGAAACGAAATTTTGATAATTTTTTCGGCTGTGTTTTCTATAAAAATAGCCGAAAAATCGATTCCTTTGATGCTTAATCCATAATTTACAATGCCTTCGGTATCGCCTTTTACAAAATTAAACGTATTTAATTCGTCTTGGGTTAAGGTGGTATAAGCTGTTTTATTAACGTATAAAACTTTCATGTTTTGAAGCGCTCTTCCCAACAATTGCAGACTTTCGTAAGAACTGTTGTCAAAAAGCAAGTTCGGAATTGTAGTGTTTTCGACCCCTAAATCAATCAAGTCAGCCACAATCCTATGGGTGTTTCCTGTAGTTTTCGGAAAACGGAATGAACCAGAATCAGTAAGGAT
The DNA here is from genome assembly GCA_031383535.1 of Flavobacterium sp. Classification (GTDB taxonomy): domain Bacteria; phylum Bacteroidota; class Bacteroidia; order Flavobacteriales; family Flavobacteriaceae; genus Flavobacterium. The sequence continues at coordinate 20,042 of JANMZS010000161.1, read as the reverse complement.
TCCAGTATAAATGCAACTGCCTATTGTTTTGTCAATATCAGATTTTTTACCCAATAAAGAAATGAAATTATAAAGCATCTCACAGGTGGAGCCAAAAGCCACATCCGAATACCTAACTAACGCATACTCATCTGGCGATTGATGGTGGTCTATCATCACAAAAGGCGCAGCGAGTGTGGTTAATACATTTTCCATCTCGCCTACTCGGTGCAGTGCATTAAAATCTAAAGTAAAAACGAGTTCGGCTTCTTTGAGAATTTGGGTGCAGTTTACTTTATCTTTTTCAAAAATCTTAACGGTTTCTGAGCCAGGTATCCAAGCCAAGAAATCTGGAAATTCGTTGGGAGAAATCACCGTTGGAAAATGATTGTTTTTTAGTAAAAAGTGGTACAAGCCAAGAGTAGAACCCAAGGCATCTCCGTCAGGATTTCGATGGGGTATGATGGCGATTTTTTTTGGTGTGGACAATAACTGCTGTAAAACCTGTATCTCTTTTTCTTTCATATGTGTAAATTATATTTTTTAGCGGTCACACCTGTCTGCCGACAGGCAGGTATGGTATGCTTCGCCAGTTCGCTTGAGCTCGGGTCGCCTTTTTTCTTATTGGTGTTTGCTTACGCAAACTTTTGGTTAATGGCGATTTCATAGGATGCGAATTTACATTTTTTTAATGTAAAGTTGAAAACATTTAAAGTTTTAACAAACTTTTACAACTCTATAAATCGGTTAGGTTTTTTCGTTTAAAACGTTGGTATAAATGGTATTTTGCTCCCTTTATATTTTGTGAAGAATAGATTCCTACTGAGCCAGAAGTAAAGTAAGCAAGGGTACAGGTAATAACTATAAATAAGCCACTTTCTAGTCCAAAGAGTTCTATTCCCATCACGGTACAGGCAATAGGAGTATGGGTAGCTCCCGAAAATACGGCTACGAATCCTAATCCAGTCAAAAAGGCAATAGGCAAGGGAACAAATAACGAAAGAGCACTGCCTAAGGTGGCACCAATAAAGAAAAGTGGCGTTACCTCGCCTCCTTTAAAACCAGCACCAAGGGTGAATCCTGTAAACAGAATTTTAAGTAAGAAATCCTGCCATGGGCTGGGGCTTGTAAAAGAATCAATAATTGTTGGTATCCCTAATCCAATATATTTTGTAGTGCCAATATAGTAAATGGCAATAGCTAATATGATACCTCCCACAAATGGTCGAAGTGGAGCAAAAGCGATAGTTTTTGAAAATAAGCTTCCCCATAAATGAGTAGTTCTCGAAAATAACATGGCCGTTAAACCAAATAAAACACCAGCCAAAACGACCCAACCCATACTGTTTATAGTAATTTCTGGAACAATAGGAATGTGATACTGCGTATGTTTTACTTGCCAAAAGGCAACCGTGAAATAAGCAATATAGGCAGCTAAAAAAGAAAAAACAATGCTTTTGAGTCTCGTTTTACTGCCTCTCAAAACTTCTAGAGCAAACAAAGCTCCTGCCAGCGGTGTACCAAAAACAGAAGCAAATCCAGCACTAATGCCTAGAACTAGTAGTGTCTTTCTTTCGGAAGTATTGAGTTTGAAAAGTTTTGTGAATTGGTCAGCAATAGCGCCGCCCATTTGTACAGCTGTTCCTTCACGCCCTGCCGATCCACCAAAAAGATGCGTGATCAAGGTGGCAACAAGTACTAAGGGCGCCATGATGAACGGAATGGTTTTTTGTGGATTTTGGTATTCTTCGAGCAGTAAATTATTGCCTTTTACGACTTCTTTACCTAGAAAATGGTATAAAAATCCAATGCAAAGTCCGCCAAAGGGCAAAAACCAAATCATCCAATTGTTATGTTCTCTAATTTGGGTAACCCAATCTAAAGCCACCAAAAAAAAGGCCGAAGCTGAACCTGAAAAAACGCCTATCAAAACACAAATGAGAATCCATTTGGCTATAAGAAGGCTAGTTTTTTTTAAGTTCATTTCGGAAATATAAGAATTGAGTTTTATGAGCCACAAATTCACGAATTTTTTCTTGAATAAAGTTTAAAATTCGTGAATTTGTGGCTAATTTTAAAGAAATTACCCTGCTACAATAGCCGTAAATTCTATTTCGACCAAATATTCAGGAGCTACCAATTTACTCACTTCATAAAAACCAGTAGTCGGTTTGATGTCTTTAAAAAAAGCGGCATGTGCTGTCGCCACAGCTTCAAAAGTGCTCACATCGGTAACAAAGATTCGAGTACGAATGACATCTTTCATGCCTGAATTGAGGTCTTCGAGTACTTTTTCTATTCTTTCTAAAATGTTTAAGGTTTGTGCATGCGCATCGTCAGCTTTTACTTTTTCGCCATCAACGATAGCCACTGTGCCTGATACTTCGATAAAATTGCCAATGCGAACCGCACGACAATAGCCCATTTTGTCTTCCCATGGAGAACCTGTCAAGATGTTTTGTCTTTTCATTTCTATTCTTTTAGTTTTATTGGTTGTGAATTGAAGCCAACTCTTGTGTTGAATTTCGGATTGCAATTTATAAAAAAAAGCACAAGGTAAAACCAAAATTATTTTATGTTATTTTTGGGAATTTTGCTCATTCATTTCTGCTATTTTTGAATTTTTAAAACAGGATTCATCAGAATTAAAAACTATGCCTCGTATTTTTCTTTTTATTTTGGTTTTGATTGCTGTTTCGGAAGCTAGGGCTCAGGTAGAATTTAGTCCTAAGTTCAAACCCATTGCACCACTAAAAGCAAAACCCAAGAAAGAAAATACGACGCCTTTACCTAATATGCCAAAATTAGACCTACCCCAAATTAAAACGCCCAATATTTTTAAAGAAACCAACATTTTTGGAACCAAACCCAAGGTTAATAATTCATTTCAAATAGGTATTCCAGAAAATCTTTTTTCGTTAACGCCTAAAAAAATATTTGCTCATAAGTTGGGCGATGTTTATCAAGAAAAAATGACGAAGGATTTGGATAAAACAATGATTCGTGAGGGATTAAAAGAAGATGATAGGTATTTGGTGAAAATTGACCTTAATTTTGGTGAAATTAGAACTAAATCTAAATATTTTGTTATAAAATATAGAGATTTTGGTGAAATTGATGGCGATTTATTTAAAGCAATTTTTAATGATATTGTTATTGCTGATACTATTCAATTGGAATTTGAGTTTCAAGAATTCAAAATATATTTTAAAGAAGGATTAAACACGATGGCAATAGTAGCTTTAAATAGGGGTTTATTGGGAGGAAATACAGGAGAATTTCAAATTTATGATGCAGAAGGCAAATATATTTTATCTGATTACTGGCAAAATTTAGACACTGGAGTTCAAGCTAATTTTTTAATTATTAAAGAGTAAAAAAATAAAAATCAATTTTTCAATCCCAATTATATAAAGTATTTTTGCGCCATGCAACACAACGTACTTATTTTAGATTTCGGATCGCAATACACCCAACTTATTGCACGAAGAGTTCGCGAGTTAAATATTTTCTGCGAAATTTTCCCTTACAATCATTTTCCGAGTGATTTATCCAGTTACAAAGCGGTAATTTTAGGTGGAAGCCCTTTCTCTGTTCGCGGAGAAGATGCGCCACACCCTGATTTATCTCAAATTAGAGGTAAACTACCTTTGCTAGCCGTGTGTTACGGAGCGCAATATCTAGCCCATTTTAGCGGAGGCGAAGTAGCGGCATCCAATACCAGAGAATACGGTAGAGCTAATTTATCTTTTATAAAAGAAAACGAAATTTTCTTTGAAGGCGTTGCTGAAAACAGTCAAGTTTGGATGAGCCACAGCGATAGTATTAAGGCATTGCCAACGAACGGTATCAAATTAGCGAGTACACACGATGTAGAGTTTGCCGCTTACAAAATAGAAGGCGAAACAACCTATGCGATTCAATACCATCCCGAAGTTTTTCACTCTACGGATGGATCCAAAATGTTAGAAAACTTTTTGGTAAAAATTGCCGAAGTGCCTCAAAATTTCACGCCTAATGCTTTTGTTGAAGAAATTGTAGCTGAAATGAAAGAAAAAATCGGAAACGACAAAGTAGTTCTTGGTCTTTCTGGGGGTGTCGATTCGACTGTAGCCGCGGTTTTATTGCATAAAGCTATTGGTAAAAATCTGTATTGTATTTTTGTAAACAATGGTTTACTTCGCAAGAATGAATTTCAATCGGTTTTAGACCAATACGAAGGAATGGGCTTGAACGTAAAAGGAGTAGATGCTTCTCAGCGATTTTACGATGCTTTAGCAGGTGTTGTTGACCCAGAACTGAAGCGAAAAGCCATTGGAAACGCATTTATCGAAGTCTTTGATGTAGAATCGCATCGTATAGAAGATGTTACTTGGTTGGCACAAGGAACTATTTATCCTGACGTTATCGAATCGGTTTCGGTCAAAGGACCATCGGCAACCATCAAATCGCACCACAATGTGGGTGGTTTGCCTGATTATATGAAGCTAAAAATTGTAGAACCTTTGCGCATGCTTTTCAAAGACGAAGTGCGTAGAGTAGGAGCAACCTTAGGAATTGATCCTGAGTTACTTGGAAGACATCCTTTTCCGGGGCCAGGATTATCTATCCGAATTTTAGGTGATATTACATTAGAAAAAGTACAAATTTTGCAGGATGTAGATAAGGTATTTATCGACGGACTGAAATCTTGGGGGCTGTATGACAAAGTTTGGCAAGCTGGTGCCATTTTACTTCCTGTGAATAGTGTAGGAGTGATGGGGGATGAGCGCACTTATGAAAAAGTGGTGGCCCTTCGTGCCGTTGAATCTACCGATGGGATGACTGCCGACTGGGTACATTTGCCGTATGAATTCTTGATGAAAGTATCTAATGACATTATCAATAAAGTCAAAGGGGTGAACCGAGTAGTATATGACATTAGCTCCAAACCACCTGCAACCATCGAGTGGGAATAAAAAAATAATTTCAAAGGCAATAACAAAAATCAATTTCAATAGTGATAATGAAATTGATTTTTGTATTTTTAGAGCCTTTTTAAAATTAATTTCATCTCATTCACTATTAATGATTAGTATCATGAAAAAAGGCTTGTTTTACTTCATTCTGTTATTAGTAGCAAGTTCGATTCATGCTCAAAACCAAGACAAGCTTCAAGGGGATAGTAGCGTTACACAGGCGAAACCTTACGTTACTTTATCATCAAAAAGTGTACTTAGTGACAGAAAAAAACTAGCTATACTACTACCTTTTAATTTACTTGTAATCGAAGGAGATACAATCAATACCCCAACGATGCGATTGAAAAAAGATAAATTTCTAAACATGACTTTAGACTTTTATTCAGGAGCTTTGATGGCAATAGATTCTGCAAAAACTATCGGTATTCCAGTGGATGTTTCAATTTTTGACTCGCAAGAATCAAAATTAGCTTCTAATGTTTTGAATGTTATCATAAAAAATGAGCTTCAAGATTCTGACGCCATAATTGGTCCCTTTTATCAAAATAATATTGAAAAAGCAGCTGATTTACTCACTGGACAAAATGTACCCATTATTTCACCTCTGTCAAAAGATATAGGAAATCCTTTTCCTAATTTATATAAATCGATTCCTTCAAACGACATTTTAAAGTCAGCGATGTTTGATTACATGAGAAAAAAAGGAGGTAATGTTATTGCTGTGGTTGACAAGAAAAAAGAATCGGCAAGACACTATTTGCAAACAAATTATAAAGAAGTGCGATTTGCCGCATTGAATGAAAATGGTAGTTTGTCTGTTGAAAGTCTTAAAAGTTTGTTTGTTAAGGGTAAAATTAATTATGTAATTCTAGAAACCACTAATACCGGAATGATAAAATGGACTATGCACACCATGATGAGTGTAATGCCTAATTATAAAGTGCAATTAGTGATTTTAGAACCTAATGAAACCTTGGATACAGACGAAATAAATTTTGAAAATTTGACAAAATTAAATTTGATGTATCCCTCTGTTACTCGCGATAATGATTCGTATGGAGCTCAAATTTTTGAAAAAGAGTATCGAAAAATTAATAACATAAGTCCCACCATTTACGCCACTCGGGGTTTTGATTTGACTTTTGATACTATGATGCGATTAGCCCAAGATAAACAATATCAAGAAACAGCAGATTCGATAGCCACAGAACAAATAAACAATCGTTTTGAATATTATAAAAATGATGTGGGCGGTTATAGTAACAATGGGGTTTACATCTTATATTACGACACCGATTATAAAATAAAACAAGCGAAATAATGACCTCAAAAGTAACTTATCTGGGAGATTTAAGAACCTCTTCCATTCACATTCAATCCGGAACAGCAATCATATCCGATGCGCCATTAGATAATAACGGAAAAGGGGAAGCGTTTTCGCCAACAGATACAGTGGCTAATGCCTTGGCAAGTTGCATGATGACCGTAATGGGAATAAAAGCAAGAGATATGAATGTTGATTTTGTGGGTTCTATAGCAGCCGTAACCAAAATCATGCAAGCCGAACCAAGAAGAATTAGTGCCATCGAAATTGTTTTTGACATGAATAGTATCGCTGACGAAAAAACAAAAACCATCTTAGAAAGAACCGCCATGACCTGCCCTGTTTTCTTGAGTTTGAATTCAGATATCGAGAAAAAAATTAGCTTTAATTGGTTATAAGTCATTGCGAGGAACGACCTGTCCGCCACGGTGGAAGCAATCTCACATTAGATTTACAATTTTAGTTTTCAAGTTAGATTAATAAACTTTTAAACTTTTAAACTTTCCATTTGAATCCAGACCAAAAAAAGCTCATCAAATTAGCACACACTAAAATGCCTTTTGGCAAGTATGAGGGTAAATATCTTATTGATTTACCGGAATATTATGTGGTTTGGTATAGTAATAAAGGTTTTCCAAAAGGAGAATTAGGAGAACAATTGCAACTCATTTATGAATTGAAATTGAACGGACTCGAAGAGTTGATTAGGAATATCAAAAGACAGTATCCGAAACCAATTTAAATATCTTTAATGACCTCGTCATACTCCAAATAAAAAATTTCTAGAGCATTCATTTTTTCATTGAAAAAATCAAATATAGCATCCCAATGATTTTTGTTGCTAAAACCAACGCCTAGTTTTTCGACCCAAATTCGGCTGATGGTTTTGCTGTTTTCCAAAACAAAGTTTTTTTCAAAAACTAAATCTTTGATAAATTCTTCTTCTAAGATGTTTTTTAAGGATTCTAATTTTTCAAAGTAATCATTTCTTTTGTCATCATTGCGATGTTCAATATCAATTAGTACTTGCGCTTTTTTATTATCTACATAAAATTTAAACGAAAAGTCTTTAATTTTGGTATCATATAAAACCCATTTTCTAGGATATTTTTCGGCAAAAGCGATCCAAAATTCCCGTTTTAATTTTTGAGTTTCCTCTTTGCTGTACATGATTTTAGGTTATAATTGTATTCGTAAATTTGTATCTTGTGCAAAAATAAGGTTTGAGGATGGATTTTCAAGAGTTTTTAGAGTTTGTTCCAAAATTAGTAGCGGTTTCACTTCCTGCTAGCGAAGCCCATTTTAAAATGGCACCTCTTGAACGAATTCATTTTTTAGAAAATTTAGATAAAGAAAGCCTAAATCCAAAAAACGCAGCCGTTTTGATGTTGGTCTATCCAAAAGAGAACAAGACACATTTAGCCTTTATACTTCGTGCAGCTTACAATGGAGTTCATTCGTCTCAAATAGCATTTCCTGGGGGTAAATTTGAACCTTCAGATTCAGATTTTCAAGCTACAGCCATTCGCGAAACGTATGAAGAAATAGGAGTTCATCCCAATAAAATGGAGGTTATTAAGCCTTTTACTCATTTGTATATTCCACCAAGTAATTTTGTGGTATATCCTTTTTTAGGTATTTGTAAAGAAGAAATTATTTTTGTTCCAGACCCAAAAGAAGTAGTCGATATTATTGAATTACCATTGATTGAACTGCTTAGTGATGAGTTAGTGATTAACACAGCCATTCAAACTTCTTATGCCAAAACAATTCTTACTCCCGCTTTTAAAATCAAAGAGCATATCGTTTGGGGTGCTACAGCTATGATGTTGAGTGAGTTGAAAGAAGTTTTGAAAAAAGTATTATAAAATATAAGTTTTTGTAGATTTGTATACTAAATTCACAAAAAAATAAATTCATTTTTATGGGACTATGTAAGAGAAATCCATTTGGTCATATTCTTTTTATAAAGAAATTTTTAATTCGGATTTTCGCGGTTTTAACTCATAGACGCTATCGCGGTTTTAATGATTTGCAAATAGAGGGTTCTGAAATTATAAACACATTACCAAACACCAATGTTTTATTTATATCCAATCATCAAACCTATTTTGCCGATGTTGTAGCTATGTTTCATGTCTTTAATGCTAGTTTGAGCGGTCGCCAAGATTCCATAAAAAATCTAGGCTACATTTGGCAACCCAAAATGAATATTTATTATGTAGCCGCCAAAGAAACGATGCAAGCTGGATTACTGCCAAGAATTTTGTCTTATGTTGGTGCTATCACTGTTGAAAGAACCTGGAGAGCGAAAGGAAAAGATGTTACCGAAAAAAGAGATGTAAACCCCAATGATACTGAGAATATTAAAATAGCGCTTGCCGATGGTTGGGTAATTACCTTTCCGCAAGGAACTACAAAGTCCTTTAAACCTGTTCGAAAAGGAACAGCACACATTATAAAACAGCACAGACCTATCGTTGTTCCAATAGTTATTGACGGTTTTCGCCGCTCATTTGACAAAAAAGGATTGCGAATGAAAAAAAAAGGAATACTACAATCCTTTATTATCAAAGAACCACTTGATATTGATTATGATAACGACACCATCGAACAAATAGTTGAAAAAGTAGAATATGCTATCGAACAGCATCAATCTTTTCTTAAAGTAATTCCAGCCGAAGAAATTGAGGCTCAAGAAGAACTTAATCGAATGAGAAAATGGGAGTATTAAGACCAAAAAAGAGGCTTTAAAGCCTCTTTTTTATTCTTCTATCTTTTTCAACTCCTTATAATTTGCATATAATTTGCGGAGTAAAATGCCGTAGAGTAATCTGTAAAACAACCAAAAAAAACCTAAAATAAATGCAATAGTGACTACTATTACCACTGACAAAACAAAGATATTTATATCGTTAACTGTAAAATCATCTTTTAAAATTAAGGAATTATTATTGGTAACTATACCAATATAAAAACCAATGATTACACTAATCACTACTACAGCCAGATTATACCATACATAATATTGAACCGTTTTTCGGGTTTTTAGAATATCGGTCATTAGTTGTTTAGTAGAAATGGTGGTTGAAATTGCCACATAATTTTTATAAAACAAATAAATAAAAATCAATACTACCAAATAATTAAAATAGTTGAAAATTTCAAAAAACAAATTAAATTTCATGGTTTTAAAATAGTCATCTGTATTACAAACAATGCTAATCGTTGTCCAAAGCAAAATCTCTAAAATACTAATAATAAAAATCCGCTTCACTATGGAAGACGATTTTGTATGTAGCATTTTGTATAATTCAGCTTCCTGAATTTGGGTATAAGAATCGGTATTCTTTTGCCAGTCTTTTTTAAGTAAATCCAACTCTTTCATAAATGTAAAAATTTAATTCTTTATTAGTCATTTACCTGTCTGCCGATAGGCAGGTGTTATGCTTCGCCAGTTCGCTAACGCTCGGGTCGCTTTTTATTTATTGGTGTTTATCTCACAACACTTTATTTTCATCGGAGTTCGATGATTTTCAATTGCTTGTGCAAACTTTTATTTTGTGGCGATTTCATAATCACTAGGGATTTAGTATTTTTCTTAATTTGCCTTTTATTCTATTCATTTTTACTCTAGCGTTTACTTCGCTAATTCCCAATGTTTCTGAAATTTCAGCATAATCTTTGTCTTCTAAGTACATATAAACTAAGGCTTTGTCTATATCATTGAGTTGATAAACTGCCTGATACATCAGTTTTAATTGTTCCTCTTCTTCTTGGTTATAGTCCTCTTGACTAATAAAAAAAGAATGCTTTTCATAGTCAGTGGTTTTTACTGTTCGAGTACTTTTTCGATATAAGGTGATAGCCGTATTCAACGCCACACGATACGCCCAAGTCGAAAACTTGCTGTCACCACGAAACTTCGGAAAGGCTTTCCATAACTGAATGGTGATTTCTTGAAACAAATCCTTGTGCGCATCTGCATCATTGGTATATAACCTACAAATCTTGTGGATGATATTCTGATTCGCTTTTAATTGCTGCACAAAAGAGTGTTCTAATTCATCGCTCATGCTTCAGTTGGTGTTCAAAATGATGATTTTGTTACAAAGTAAGAGCTTTTATTGAGGAGCACAAATTTTTTGCATCTCAATTAGCAGTCGTCCCGCTTTTCGTTGCAATTTTTTATACCCTGTCAGGGTTTAGAACCCTGACAGGGTATAAAAGGATTTTCACTGCAATCGGGGCTATTTACAACTTTTATTTTTCTAATAAACTTCCCTAAAAAAGGGAAGTATTAATTTAAAAAAAATACAAATCTTATTTTTCTTAAATTCCTTATATGGTTCAAAAGCATTTAACTTCGTACCTTTGTAAAACAACATTTTACTATGAACATTCCAAACTCTCAAAATCCTAGAATAGTCATTATTGGTGGAGGATTTGCAGGAATTGCACTTGCCAAACAACTCAAAAACAAAAACGTGCAAGTCGTACTGCTCGACAAACACAATTACCATACTTTTCAGCCTTTATTGTATCAAGTGGCTACTGGCGGACTCGAAGCTGGTTCTATTGCGTATCCAATCCGGAAAGTGATACAAGAATATGATGACTTCTATTTCCGACTAACATCTGTGAAAGAAATAGATACTCAAAATAAAAAAGTAATTGCCGAAATTGGTGATTTGAGTTATGATTATCTTGTGATTGCCACGGGTTCTAAAACCAATTATTTTGGCAATAAAGAAATTGAGCGCAACTCGATGGCGATGAAAACCATTCCGCAATCCTTGAACATTAGAAGTTTGATTCTCGAAAATTTTGAACAAGCGGTTCTCACCCAAGATGTTGCCGATAGAAACACACTCATCAACTTTGTACTCGTGGGTGGTGGTCCAACAGGTGTAGAACTTGCGGGTGCCTTAGCCGAAATGAAAAAAGAAATTCTCCAAAAAGATTATCCAGATTTGGATATTAATAAAATGGAAATCAACCTTATTCAAGGAGGAGACCGAATTTTGGATTCTATGAGTGAGAAATCTTCCGCCGAAGCCGAAAAATTTCTCAAAAATCTTGGTGTAACTATTTGGAAAAACGTTCGGGTTACTAATTATGACGGACGAACGATAACCACCAATTCTGATTTGACTTTTGAAACCGCAACCGTAATCTGGACAGCAGGAGTTCAAGGAGCTCTTGTTGCAGGATTGGACGGAAAATCGCTGGCCGAAAACGTAAAACGCATTCGTGTAAATGAGTATAATCAAGTTGTTGGTTACGACAACATTTTTGCTGTTGGCGATATCGCTGCTATGGAAACCGAAACGTATCCTCAAGGACACCCCATGATGGCACAACCCGCGATACAACAAGGCGATTTGTTAGGCGAAAATCTAGTACGATTATTAAATAACAAACCCATGAAACCCTTTGAATATAATGACAAAGGAGCGATGGCAACCATTGGCAGAAACCTAGCTGTGGTCGATTTGCCACACTGTCATTTTAGTGGGGTTTTTGCTTGGTTTGTCTGGATGTTTGTGCATTTGTTTTCGCTGATTGGTTTCAAAAACCGAGCAGTAGTTTTCCTCAATTGGGTGTACAATTACATTCGTTTTGACCGAGAAGGACGATTGATTATTAGACCGTATAAAAAGAAAAGTTTTGTTACTTTTACTAGTGATGAGGTATAATAAAAATATATAATTATGAAGCGTTCAGATATTTTGATAAGTAATTTTATAATTTTTTTGAGTCTCCTATTTGGAACAATAATTTTAGGTTTTATATCTGAAGTGAATGACTATATTTCAGGTTCGAAAAGTGGAGATTTATTAAGTGTTTTTCAGATTGGAATATTTGGTTCTATTTTTAGCTTTTTTACTTATGGAATTTTTGTTTGGCCAATCCTATTATTGATAAATTTATTTATTGAGATTGTATGTTTTAAATCTAATGTTTCATTTATTGATATTAAGAAACTTCTATTATTGGAAACTCTTATTGTTTTTTTTATAGCTTTAAGTTTATCCTCAAACTATCAATATTATTATTGGTTGTTTTTAATCCCTATGTTCTCAATTGGGCAATTTTTTAGGCTAAAATTCCTGAAATAATTTTTAAACTCATATCAATTGAAATTAGGCTAAAGACAATGACAACTCATCACAACTCTTTCTCCTTATAATAATTAATCAACAAATTCACAAACTTACTATAACTTTCCATACCCTCTTTTTGTTGGTTCATTTTCAAGAATTGGTCATAAAAGGCATGAAAGCCCTTATCGATAAAAGTGTCGTATTGTTCCCAAAACAACTCACTTTCTTTGTAGTTTGTTATAATTCCGGGATTGATTTTTGCTTTTAAAACTTTGAATTTTGCTTCATCTTTCATGGCAATATTTGCCATGCAATAACGCAAAGCAAAACTATATCCCGAATATTGAAAATACAAATCCTCATTTTTAATACCTGCCAAAAAACCAATAAAATTGCATTCGCTTTCGCTAGCAAAGCCCATTTGGTGTGCCATTTCGTGACAAACCACATTCGGAAAGCCATACATAGGCAATTTATCATTGACTTGCGCTTCATTGGTAAACGGATTCAAATAACCACCAAAACCCATATAGGTCAACGGCAAACTGAATAAAGATTTCTTGATACTTGGCGTTTGGTAGTTGAAAAACGGATACTCGTGTGCCAATGTAGAATACCCATTTTGAGTCATTTTAAAAACAACATCTTGCGAATACGGATTGGTTACTTTTAAGTTTTTGCCCTGCGTGATTTCTACTTGAACAGAATTTGTTTTGATAATCAATTTTTCTGTGAAAGCAACTAAATCGGCATCTGTATATTCTCGTTGAATATTCATTTTTTCAAAAAGCGGCACACGATAATAGTTCAAAGCCCAAAGAATATGAAACAAGAAATAGGCAATAGATAAAAAGTTTAAAATTTTTAAAACAGAATCTTTCCAAGAAATGCTCCACGATTTTCCTGTTTTCCAAATAGAAATCAGGATGTAAACAATCACAATTCCGTACAGTATATCTCCAATCGAAAACGGAATTTTGCCTAATATAATTCGTGAAATTTTCGAAATAAAAATATACAAACCATTGCTGTAAAAGCGTTCCACGACTTCGGGGAAAAAGGCAATTATTTTGAGGAAAATAATTTGGAAGATTAGAAATATCGGAAGAATGTATTTGCGATTCACAGTTTTTCTTTTGGTATAAAAATAACAATTAAAATAGTTGTACGCTTTCTTTTTTTGTAAATTTGTAATTCAAAATACTTCTTTATGGAAACTATTGCTGATAGAATAACAATTGATGATAGAATTTGCAACGGAAAACCAACAATTCGAGGCACAAGACTTACTGTAAATACAATTTTAGAATTTTTAAGCGCAGGTGAAACTCGCGAAGAACTTTTATATCAATATCCAGATTTAGAAAATGAAGATATTGACGCTTGTTTAAAATTCGCATCAGACTTGATGAAAAGAAATTTCACTATTAAAGATGTTGCTTAAATGCCAAAATTTTTAATAGATATAAATCTTCCATATTATTTAGCACTTTGGAATTCCCCCGAGTTTATTCATCAAAAAGATTTGGATAATAAGTGGTCAGATGAAGAAATCTGGGCTTATGCTAAAAATAATAATTTGACAATAATTACCAAGGACGTTGATTTTTCAAATAAAATAATGTTTAGTTTTCCACCTCCAAAAGTTATTCACATAAGATTTGGAAATTTAAAAATGAAACCATTTTTTATTGTTATTAATAAACTCTGGAGCGAAATTTTAGGAATAAATTCTAATCATAAACTTGTTAACGTTTTTATCGATAGAATTGAAGGTATTGAATAAATAGAATAAATATACAATGAGTCAAGAAATTAGAAACCTCGAACCAAAAGCACTTTGGAATAAATTTGCCGATTTAAACGCCGTTCCTCGTCCTTCTAAAACAGAAGAACGTGTTATTCAGTTTATGAAAGACTTTGGAAATTCGCTAGGATTAGAAACCTTTGAAGACGAAATTCGCAATGTAATTATCCGTAAACCAGCAACTGTAGGAATGGAAAACCGCAAAGCGTTGGTGCTTCAAGGGCATTTGGATATGGTGCACCAAAAAAATGGCGATACCGTTTTTGATTTCGATACACAAGGAATTGACATGTATGTCGATGGCGATTGGGTTCGTGCTCGAGGTACAACACTTGGTGCTGATAATGGATTGGGAGTTGCGATGATTATGACGATTTTAGAATCCAAAACCATTAAACATCCAGCAATCGAAGCCTTGTTTACCATTGATGAAGAGACGGGAATGACTGGTGCTTTGAATCTAAAAGGGGGCGTACTTCGGGGCGATATTTTACTAAATATGGACACCGAAGAAGACGATGAAATTGACATTGGTTGCGCTGGCGGAATTGATGTAACGGCAACTCGCACTTATCATGAGGAGGAAACTCCCGAAAATTCTGTTGGCTACACTATTACCGTCAAAGGCTTGAATGGCGGACATTCTGGAATAGATATTCACAAAGGTTTGGGTAATGCCAATAAAATCATGAACCGTTTGTTATTTGACGCATTTGAAAATTTTGGACTTCAAATTGCCGAGATTAATGGCGGAAGTCTTCGAAATGCGATTCCGAGAGAAAGTGTGGCAAAAGTTATTGTAGCTGCAATGTATGACGAAGCCTATATTTTTGATATGCAAGAAATAATAAGTGATATAAAAACCGAATATAAAGCAACCGAACCCAACTTAACGATAGAAATTGTAAAATGTGATTTGCCCAAAAAAGTAATGGATTTGGGCGTTCAAGAAGGCATTATTCGTTCGATTTATGCAGCCCATAATGGGGTATATAGGATGTCTGCCGATATGGAAAATTTAGTAGAAACTTCTAATAATATAGCGCGAGTTATCATTAAAGATGGTGAAATTTCTATTGGTTGTTTAACTCGTTCATCAGTTGAAACATCCAAATTTGATTTGGCAAATGCTTTGCGTGCTACTTTTGAATTAGTAGGCTGTGAGGTTTTGTTTTCAGGTTCTTATCCAGGATGGACGCCTAATGTAAAATCGGAAATATTAGATGTTTTGGTTTCTATTTACGAAAAGCAAAATGGCGAAAAGGCCAAAGTAGTGGCTTGCCATGCGGGCTTAGAATGTGGAATTTTAGGAGTAAATTATCCTGATATGGATATGATTTCTTTCGGACCTACTATTCGCGGTGCGCATAGTCCAGACGAAAGAGCTTCAATAAAATCGTCTCAAAAGTTTTATAAATTTGTATTGGAAATTCTGGAAAACATTCCAGTGAAAAAGTAATCAGGTTTTAGTTGACAGGAGGCATTCAGGTTGCAGTAAAAAAAAGATAAATATAAAAAGCAGTTTAAAGACGATTAATTTCATTTTTAAACTGCTTTTTCTGCTCCCGAAGCTTCGGGACTGATACCTGAAAACTAATCTCTCTTTGGATTATTTTTCTTTTCTCTTTTTTCTTCTTTTTTTTCCTTGGCGGTTTTAAGAGGTTCCTTTTTTACCGTTTTTTTTGCGTCTTGACTTTTGGCCATAGTAAGTATATTTAAAGATTAATTTTTCGAATTTTAATTAAAGTAAATGTACTAACAATTAGTATTAAAATCCATTTTCGTTTAATTTTTTTAAAAATCGTCTAATTGCATTCTAAATTTAGAATGTTTAAATTAGAATGATTTTAGTATTCCGATACGAAATCTAAATCCAGAATCATTTTGTAATCCGTTCATTTTATTTACAATAGGTGCTGAAATTGTCAAAGGAAAGCTCCATTTTTTATAAGAAATAGTAGTCCCTAAATTTGCAAATCCTAGATAATAACCAGAATTTTCATCTACTTCACCGTCTTCTTTAAGTTTATCTAACCATTCGCCGTAATATCCGCCAAAAATATTCCAACCCAAGTTAGCCGATTTACTTTCGTCTTTTTCGTCTAAGGGACATAAACGACCACCTTCTTTCAGTTTATAAGATAAAGATAGGTTTTGAATGGCAATACTTCCGTAATAATTATCCTGAAACCCTTTTGTGGTATGTTTGTATAATACATTTCCAACAACTGTCATTTTATCCCAATGTTTTGAAAACAATACGCCTAATATTGGGTCATAAGAGCCAGAGCCTACAACCACTGTTGAGTTGTCAAAGTTG
Organism: Flavobacterium sp.; assembly: GCA_031383535.1. GTDB lineage: Bacteria > Bacteroidota > Bacteroidia > Flavobacteriales > Flavobacteriaceae > Flavobacterium. Next base: position 3,544 of record JANMZS010000161.1, on the reverse strand, counting down.
GAGTTTTTTTGAATCCCAGTAGGAAGTTCTATACCCACTTGAACGGCAAAATTAAAACTATTTTTTGAGTATATATTAAAAGTCCCCATAAAATCTAAATCACCAAGTCCTTTGTCATTTCCTGAGTTTGTATGTAAAAAAACATAGGGAACTAATGCCGAAATCGTAATCTTGTTGTTCACTCCATAGCGAACTCCTAATGAGCCGATAAGCATATTTTTCAAAAGTTTTTCATCTTCTTCTGGAGTATTTCCATTTTTGATGGTTCTATAATCGCCATAAGTTTCAATGACCCATTGGTTTTTGGGTAAAGTAAATATTCCGTTGTTGAAATCGTTTGAAGACGCGCTGGCTCCTGCTGCCGCACAACAAGCACATTGGCTGTAAGTATGAGTTGAAGCAAGAAGTACTACAACAAAAAACAATATTATTTTTTTCATTTTTTTTTGTATAAATTATAAATATATAGTAAAGTGCTCATTGATTTTAAACCAATGAAGAGTCTCATTTCAAAAAGGATGAAATGTAAAAACTAATAAATATAATTATACGAGAGGTGGTCTGAAAATTCTGAGTGTAATAGATATAGGTTTTTCGCATACATGCGAAATGAGGATAGTTACTTTTTCGATTAAGAAGTTGTAATGAAGAGAATTTTGTATTTTGGAGTTAATATATACTAATTCTTGTTTTTCTTTTAAACTCTCGGTTTCTTTTTTTTCTTTTTCAGCTGTTTTTTTTAGTTGTTTTGAGAGGAAACAATGCCCATTACAGTGGTTGTTTTTCATTTCTCTTTGGATACACAAATTCTTTGCAATTTCTTTTTGATGTATTTTAAAGTTAAGATATATAAAAACATTGCTAAGTGAAGGTACTAGCAAAAGAATTAAAATTAATATGGAATAAAAAAGTTTCAGATACAGGTATTTATCAATTAAAATAAGCCTTTAATTTACATGATATGTTTTATATTAAAATCCCCAAATTCTTCCGATTTTGGGGATTCAAATCAAATCTATTTTTATATTTAAGACACCAAAACCCAAGTTCCGCTAGCAATCAAACTTTCGGCTTTCTTGTATTTCATTTCTTGCGTTTGTCCGTTAGCCACATTTTGTATTGTTACTGTATCGTTGCGATTAATTTTTGGTTGGTCGCGAACGATGGTTTCTGTAACTTGTCTTTGTTGCGTTTGCCCAGCTTCGCGATTAGCGCTTTCGCTAGAAATAATTTCGTCCTTACTGGTTTTGTAATTTTCTTTTTGGCGTACTTCTTTCGCTTCTTGAATTGGCGGAGCGGTTTGTTGTGGTAAATCTCCTTTGAATAAAAATGAAATTACTTCTTTATTAACGCCATTCAGCATCGAACTAAATAAATTGTATGCTTCAAATTTATAGATTAGCAAAGGGTCTTTTTGTTCGTGAACTGCTAATTGAACAGATTGTTTCAACTCGTCCATTTTGCGTAAATGTTTCTTCCATGCTTCATCGACTATGGCTAAAGTGATATTTTTTTCAAAATCAGCAATTAATTGATTTCCATTAGTTTCATACGCCCGTTTTAAATCAGTCACTACGTTCAAAGATTTTACACCATCAGTAAAAGGAACAACAATGCGCTCAAATTGATTGTTTTTGTCTTCATACACATTACTAATGATAGGAAAAGCTTCTCTTGCGCTACGAGCTGTTTTTTCGACATAATATAAAGAGGCTGCCTTATATATTTTGTTAGTGAGTTCGATTTCTGACATCTTATTGAATTCACTTTCAGAAACAGCGGAAGTGATAGAAAAATAACGAATCAATTCAAATTCAAGATTTTTGTAATCATTATTTCTTTTATTATCACTTACAATTAAATCGCAGGTGTCATAAAGCATATTGGCAATATCCAATTTCAATCGCTCTCCATGCAAAGCATGACGTCGACGTTTGTAGACTACTTCCCTTTGTGCATTCATAACATCATCATATTCTAACAAACGTTTTCGAACTCCAAAGTTGTTTTCTTCGACTTTCTTTTGTGCTCTTTCTATAGATTTTGTCATCATCGAATGTTGAATTACTTCGCCTTCTTCTAATCCCATTCTGTCCATTACTTTGGCTACTCTTTCAGAACCAAATAAACGCATCAAGTTATCTTCAAGCGAAACATAAAACTGAGAACTTCCTGGATCACCTTGACGACCTGCACGACCTCTTAACTGGCGATCTACTCTTCGGGAATCGTGACGCTCTGTTCCTACAATCGCTAATCCTCCAGCGGCTTTTACTTCTGGTGTCAGTTTGATGTCGGTTCCACGTCCAGCCATATTCGTAGCAATAGTTACCACTCCTGGCTTTCCTGCTTCTTCTACAATTTGTGCTTCTTGTTTGTGCATTTTGGCATTCAAAACATTGTGATTTATGCCACGAATTTTCAACATTCGACTCAACAATTCCGAAATTTCAACAGAAGTTGTTCCTATTAAAACAGGTCTTCCTGCCTTAGACAATTCAGTAACATCATCAATTACTGCATTGTACTTTTCACGAGTAGTTTTATAAATAAAATCTTCTTTGTCTTTTCTGGTCATGGGTTTGTTGGTAGGAATTTCAACGACATCCAATTTATAAATTTGCCAAAATTCACCAGCTTCCGTTACTGCTGTTCCAGTCATACCGCCTAATTTGTTGTACATCCTGAAATAATTCTGCAAAGTTACTGTTGCAAATGTTTGGGTAGCATCTTCAATTTTCACGTTTTCTTTGGCTTCAATGGCTTGGTGTAAACCATCAGAATAACGACGACCGTCCATGATACGACCAGTTTGCTCATCGACAATCATGATTTTATTATCCATGATTACATATTCTACATCTTTTTCGAATAGCGAATAAGCTTTGAGTAATTGTGTTAAAGTGTGGATACGTTCGCTTTTGATTCCGAAATTCTGAAATAGTTTTTCTTTTTCCTCAGCTTCTGCATCCTTAGAAAGATTTTTCTTTTCGATGGCAGCAATCTCGGTTCCTATGTCTGGAAGAACAAAGAAATCACTATCAGTATCACCAGAGAGAAATTTAATTCCGTTATCGGTCAATTCTACCTGATTGTTTTTCTCTTCAATCACAAAATACAAAGCTTCATCCACTTTTGGCATTTCGCGATTGTTGTTTTCCATATATTGATTTTCGGTTTTTTGAAGTAATTGTTTAATACCTTCTTCACTCAAAAACTTTATCAAAGCTTTGTTTTTTGGTAAACTTCTGTGTGCTCTTAATAATAAAAAACCACCGTCTTTTGTGTTTCCTTCTTTGATTAGTTTTTTAGCTTCCGATAAAAATCCGTTAGCCAATTGTCTTTGAAGATTGACTAGATTTTCGATTTTTGGTTTTACTCTGTAAATTCGTGACGATCACCCTGTGGTACTGGACCAGAAATAATTAATGGCGTTCTAGCATCATCAATCAACACAGAATCCACCTCATCAACAATAGCAAAATTGTGTTTGCGTTGCACCAAATCTTCTGGGGAGTGTGCCATATTATCCCTCAAATAATCA
>JANMZS010000154.1:0-10955 GCA_031383535.1 Flavobacterium sp. | reverse complement strand
TTTCCAGAATTGAAAATAACGGAAGTAATTTGACTCTCAAAACTTTGTATGATATTGTGGAAATATATTCTCTTTTCTTGTCAACTAAATCTCCAAGTTCTGTTTGAGTTAGATGTTTTTCTTCACGAGCTTTTTTTAAAAGTAAACCAATTTTAAAACCTTGGAATTCTCTATCAAGTTCGCCACGTCTTTCAGTTCCTTTTTCACCGTAAACATTATTTTTAATTTCTTTCCAGCTTTTAGTTTCCATAGTTATTTAGATTTTTTTTCTGTGTAATATTTAGTCATTAATTTCAACGCTTTTTCCATTTCATTTCTAGGTGTCTTCTGCGTTTTCTTTTGAAAACCATTTAAAAGAATTATAAGTTTTCCATTGTCAAAAAAACAAAATACACGCCAAATGTTTGAGCCAAGTTGTATTCTAGCTTCATAAAGTCCATTTGTTCCCTCCATTGATTTTAAATAATTCGCGGGAACTCTTTCTAAAGTTTCAATAGCCTCAATTATTTTGAATATTTTATCTTGAACTTTTTGTGGTTGTTCAAAAAGAAATTCTTCAAAGTGATTTTCGTAGGCTATAACTTCACGTACTTTCATTTTTCAAAGGTAACTTAAAAGTTACATTAATTCCAAATTTTTAGATTAAATTTCTTGATTAGGCAGTTCCTTTTTGGCTTTATCTGCTAACGTTTTGATACTACAGCGGATGATTGTATTATAAAAAAGTTGGTATTTACCGTTCCAGTTTTCTCGAAAATTGAACTTATATATCTTAATATTTTTGGACTAATGTCATATGGAGGTTTCATTGATAGTATCATTTGATAATATCAAAAGTAGTTTTTTATTTAAAATGACAACTGCTTACAAGTATTACAGTTTAATAATGTTTGTTGGCTTTTTTTGTGTACACAAGCGTGACGCTTGCGCCAGGTGGGGTTATTTTGATATACTTCCAAACATTTCAGTATTTACGCCTACGAATATATTTTCTCGAAAACTTGATTTTTCTTCGTCATTCAAGTTAGTCTTGTTAAGAAAATAATCTCTCATTTCCCTTTCTGATTTCGCTTTTTTATAACTCCATCTTTTACTTATTTCTTCTCCTCTGGTAAAAATTATTAAGTAGATGCCTTTCTTCAGTTGCTCGCCAATTGCATGCCACCAATAATTATCTGTATCTCCAATTGATGAACCGAAAATACAAATTACATTAGCTTTAGTAATTTGTGAATTACAAAGATTGTCAATTGTAGTTTTATTAACTTTATTACAATTAGGTTTTACTAAAGCATCTAGGATATCTTGATTATTATGAAAACTTTGATTTTTTATTTGTGAAACATCATTTACACCCATAATCATTCTATCATCACAAAATCCATGAATATGTTCAAGTCCTCTTAAAATAATTTTAGAATTATTATGAGCACTTAATATTAGACTTGTATAACTATTTTTAAAAATTTGCTCTAGAGAATTAGTGTAATTTAAAGTTATTATGTTTACATCCCAATGTTCAGAATTCCATTTATTTTTAAATTCTTCCACTCTTTCTTTATCTGTCTTGAGTAACGACCTTTCAGGAAATGCTAAATATTCAGATAATTTCTCTATATCTATTTTCGAAAAATCAAATCGGTTTTCTTGCTCTTTCAAATAATCTCCTAAATTATCTCCAATGTCCTCATATACTTCTATGAATTCATCTACAGTGCTAAAGTTTTCAGTATATACTCCAATTGCTTGCTCTAGATCAGACCAATTTTTGAAGTTTTTACCAATATTTTCTTTTAATGTTTTGACAATTGGAGATTTAGATTGAAGGGTTTTGTAATATTCGTAAAAGTCAGAATAACGAGTTTTCAGACCTAGATTAATGTCAAAACCGTTTCCGATTATATAGAGAATTTTCATTTTATAACATATTTTTATATGGTGGAGGAACTTTGTTGCTAATTTGTATATACTCACAATAAACTAGCTACAATCTTCCCAATATTTAGTGCAAAATCGAAGATTTGTTTCGCTTTATCTTTCCAAAAATAGCTAAAAACAAGTAAACTAAATTTTTATTTTTTTGGTAAAAAGGAAAATTTATCCCTCAATCTTAGCACTCAGCTCAAACCAGCGTTCTTCTTTGGTTTCAATTTTACTAATGATGTTTTCTAGTTCTTTGGCTTTTGCCAAAACCTCGTTTTCGGCTACTTTACCATCCGAGAATAATTGTTCAATTTTAGCTTTGTCTATCTCCAAATCTTTGATTTCTCGTTCGATTTTCTGAAATTCTTTTTGCTCGTTGAACGTCAGGTTTCCAGTTGGGTTGTTTTGTTTCCAATCGACTTTTTCGGTGCTTGCAGAATCTAGTTTTTTAGGCTCAACAGAATCTTCATACGCTCTAAAATCGGAGTAATTTCCGGGGAAATTTTCAACTTCGCCTTGACCTCTAAACACAAATAAATTATCAACAATTTTATCCATAAAATACCTGTCGTGCGAAACTACCAGTAAACAACCTGGATAATCCAAAAGGAAACTTTCCAAAACATTCAAAGTCACAATATCCAAATCATTCGTGGGTTCATCTAAAATCAAAAAATTAGGATTCTGAATTAAAACCGTACATAAATAAAGGCGTTTTAGTTCGCCACCACTCAGTTTTTCGACAAAATCGTGTTGTTTTTTTCTATCGAATAAAAAACGCTCTAATAATTGCCCAGCCGAAATGATTTTGCCTTTGGTTAGCGGGATATATTCGCCATATTCCTTGATGATATCTATTACTTTTTGTCCCGGTTTTGGGTTGATACCGCTTTGGGTATAATAGCCCACTTTTATAGTGTCGCCTTTTATTACTTTACCACTATCGAGCGGAAGTGTACCTGTAATTAGGTTTAAAAAAGTCGATTTCCCAGTTCCGTTTTTACCAATAATCCCCACACGTTCTCCACGTTGAAAATCGAAACTGAAATTATCTAAAATCACATGATCCTTAAACTTTTTTGAAACTTTGTGAAGTTCAATAATCTTGCTTCCCATGCGTTCCATATTAATTTCGAGTTCGACTACGTTTTCTCTACGACGACTTTGGGCTTTTTCCTTGATTACATAAAAATCATCCTGACGCGATTTACTTTTACAAGTTCTAGCTTTCGGCTGGCGACGCATCCATTCGAGTTCTTTTACAAACAAGTTTTGGGCTTTGTCTACACTCGAATTTTCAGAAGCAATACGTTCTTCTTTTTTCTCTAAATAATAAGAATAATTGCCTTTGTATTGGTAAATTTTTCCGTTGTCCAATTCAATGATTTCGTTACAAACACGTTCTAAGAAAAATCGATCATGCGTAACCATAAACAAAGTAATGTTTTCTTTTGCGAAATAACTTTCTAACCACTCAATCATTTCTAAATCGAGGTGATTTGTAGGCTCATCGAGGATTAATAAATCAGGGCGATTAATCAAAATTATAGCTAAAGACAACCTTTTTTTCTGTCCACCCGAAAGGTTTTTTACTTTCAATTTAAAGTCTTCCAACTTCAATTTGAACAAAATTTGCTTGTATTGGGTTTCAAAATCCCAAGCATTGTGCTGATCCATTCCGTCGAAGGCTTTTTGGTAAGCTTCTTCATCTTCGGGATTTTCTAGTGCTTTTTCGTAGGCTTCAATCACCTTTAAACTCTCGTTATCCGAGGCGAAAATGCTTTCTTCAATCGTCAGCTCGTCTTGCAATTTATTATCTTGAGAAAGAAAGGACATTCGAATACTTTTTCTAAGAATTACTTGTCCAGAATCAGGCTCGTCAAAACCATTAATGATATTCATAATAGTGGTTTTTCCAGAACCATTTTTGGCAATAAAAGCAATTTTTTGATCTTTGTTAATCCCAAATGAAATGTTTTCGAAAAGGCTACGCTCTCCAAAAGATTTCGAAATATTTTCGACTGATAAGTAATTCACAAGTGTATTTTTTTGCAAAAGTAAGTCATTACAAAGCAAGAAGCAATCTTTTAATTTTTAGACTTTAGAACTGTCGACCTTTGCATCTTTGAGACATAAAATATATCTTTGAAAAATGCAACTATCCGTAATCATCCTTAATTATAACGTTCGCTATTTTCTAGAGCAAAGTGTTTGCAGTGTTCAAAAAGCATTAGAAAACATAGATGGTGAAATTATTGTGGTCGACAATAATTCACAGGATGAAAGTTGTGCCATGATGAAATTGCTTTTTCCTAATATAAAACTTATTGAAAACAAACAAAACCTAGGTTTTCCTAAAGGAAACAACATAGGTGTTGCAGAAGCAAAAGGCGAGTATATTTGTATCCTCAATCCCGATACAGTTATAGCTGAAGACACTTTTGCAAAAGTTTTAGCTTTCGCCAAAAAGAAAAACGACATAGGAATTATTGGTTGTAAACTCATTGACGGAACTGGAAATTTCTTAGCAGAAAGCAAACGTGGCGTTCCAACGCCATTTGTAGCATTTACTAAAATTTTTGGGTTGTATAAATTTTCTAATTACTTTGGAAAATATTATGCACAACATTTAAACGAAAATGAAACTGGAAAAGTCGATATTCTCGTAGGTGCTTTTATGGTCATGAAACGAGATTTATATCAGGAAATTGGCGGTTTTGACGAAAACTGTTTTATGTATTCAGACGATATTGATTTGTCTTATAGAGTTTTAAAAAACGGAAAATCAAATTACTATTTTCATGAAACCTCTGTGATTCATTATAAAGGGGAAAGCACCATTAGGGATGGAACTTATATGAAGCGTTTTCGTGAAGCGATGAATTTTTTCTATAAAAAACATTTTAGTCCCGACGCTTCGGGATCCTTTGTATTCTCAATATTCATGCAAATTGGAATTGTCTTTTTTTCTGTTGTAAAAATGTTTCAAGGAAAAGCCAAGTTGAAATTGCCTCCTAAAAATTATGTCTTAATTTCTGATAATGATATTTTAAGAAAAAAGATAGAGGTAAAATTAAATCAGAAAGTGAAACTTCAAAAAACGATAGAATCACTTTCGATACTTAATGCAACAGAAATCATTTTTGACTCAAATTATCTTGATTTTAAAACTATAATTACGGCTTTCGAATCAAATAAAACGAAAAATTTCACTTTCAAAATACGCTCTAAATCATCGGATTATTGTATTGGAAGCGATAGTTCTTTTGATCGTGGCGAAATCTTTAAATTTTAAGAATTTTGATTTTATGTAAATTTGATTAATTCGTGTCTAAAACTAAAATTAATCACTAATTTTGTCCAACTAAAATCACATTTATTCTTTTAGGTAGCACTATGGCAAGATTTGAATTGAAACTTCCTGCAATGGGAGAAAGTATAACTGAAGCAACAATTACAAACTGGTTGAAACAGCTTGGTGACACTATTGAAGCCGATGATGTTGTGGTAGAAATTGCTACCGACAAAGTAGATAGTGAAGTTCCTAGTGAAGTTTCAGGTGTTTTAGTAGAGCAATTGTTTGCAAAAGATACTATAATTCAGGTTGGTCAAACTTTTGCTATTATCGAAACTGAAAGCTCCCCAATCCCACAACGGCTGGGAGTTCACAATGAAGTAAATTTAGATATTTCTGAATTGGTAAAAAATATTGAAAGTAGCATTACAAAATCTACCGATATTGTTTCTGCACCTCCTTTGGGGGCTGGGGGGCTTTCTGACAAATTCTTTTCTCCATTAGTCAAAAACATCGCCAAAGAAGAAGGAATCACACTTTCAGAATTAGAATCTATTCCCGGTACAGGAAAGGACGGTAGAGTTACAAAAGAGGATATTTTGAAATTTGTTGGAAGTAGACACGAGCTTGAAAAGCGAACTGGCGAAGCAAAGTTGGAAGTGGTAAGTAATAATTCAGTTGAACTGTCTAAATCAGTTGCTCAACCTCAACCCATAACTTATAACTCACAACCGACAACTACCTCTTTGAACGGTGGCGATGAAATCATCGAAATGGATCGTATGCGTAAGTTGATTTCTGGATATATGATGACATCTATTCAAACCTCGGCACATGTGAGTTCTTTTATTGAAGTTGATGTGACCAATATTGTAAAATGGAGAGAAAAAGTGAAAAATGCTTTTGAAAAACGAGAAGGTGAAAAACTGACTTTTACACCCATTTTTATGGAGGCTGTGGCCAAAGCATTGAAAGATTTTCCGATGATGAATATCTCTATAGATGGCGATTTTATAATTAAAAAGAAGAACATCAATCTAGGAATGGCGGCAGCTTTGCCTAACGGAAATCTCATTGTTCCAGTAATCAAAAATGCAGATCAATTGAATTTAGTTGGAATGGCAAAGGCGGTCAATGATCTTGGAAACCGAGCCAAAATGGGCAAACTCAAACCAGACGATACACAAGGAGGGACCTATACAGTGACTAATGTGGGGAGTTTTGGGAGTGTTTTCGGAACGCCAATTATCAACCAACCACAAGTGGGTATTTTAGCTCTTGGGGCTATTCGAAAAGTACCCGCGGTTATCGAAACACCCGAAGGTGATTTTATAGGCATTCGCCAGAAAATGTTTCTGACACATACCTATGATCACCGAATTATAGATGGTGCTCTTGGTGGTAGTTTTGTAAAAAGAGTCGCCGATTATCTTGAATCATTTGATGTAGATAGCGATTTGTAATTTATACAAATTCAAAAATAGTAAGAAACCCAACCACTTCATAAACTGGTTGGTTTTTTTTATTTTTGGTCAAAACTTTTTAATAATCGACAAACGGTAACTCCAAAACTATATATTTGTCGAATTAAAATTTGCAAATGGAACTTAAGCTTAACAAACCAATTTGTTTTTTCGATTTAGAAACTACGGGTATTGATGTTGCCAAAGACAGAATAGTTGAAATAGCTATTTTTAAAGTATTTCCAAACGGTAATAAGGAAAGCAAAACTTGGTTAGTTAACCCAACGATTCCAATTCCGCCACAATCAACAGCAATTCACGGCATAAGCAATGAAAAAGTAGCGAATGAGCCCACTTTCGCAGCATTAGCTTCACAGGTGTATGCTATGATTAAAGATTCGGATTTGGCGGGTTATAATTCAGATCGTTTTGATATTCCGTTGTTAGCTGAAGAATTGCTTCGTGCAGGAGTTGATTTTGATATGAAAAACCGAGTATCTGTCGATGTGCAAACTATTTTTCATAAAAAAGAAGAGCGAACTTTGAGTGCAGCATTAAAATTTTATTGCGGTCAAAATCTTGAAAACGCACATTCTGCCGAAGCTGATACTACTGCAACCTACGAAATTATGAAAGCCCAATTGGATCGCTATCCTGAATTGGAAAATGATATTAAATCTTTGTCAGAATTTACCACTCGAAAAAAGATTGCTGATTTTGCAGGAATGATTGCATTTGACAATGAAGGGAATGAAATATTTACATTTGGGAAGCACAAAGGAGTAAAAGTTGAGGCTGTTTTACAAGCTGAACCAGGTTATTTTTCTTGGATTCAAAATGCCGACTTTCCGTTATATACCAAGAAAGTTTTGACAGGAATTAAACTAAGAAAGTTGAATACTAAATAAAGCCCCCTAACCCCCGAAGGGGGAACGAGCAAAACGGAGCTCCCCCTTCGGGGGATGGGGGGCTAATAAATATGAAAATCATCTGCATCGGTAGGAATTATGTAGATCATATCGAGGAGTTGAAAAATGATAGACCTTCAGAACCTGTTATTTTTATAAAACCAGATTCTGCCATTTTATTGCATCAACATCCTTTTGTGATTCCAGAATTTTCAAAAGAAATTCATCATGAGGTTGAACTGATTGTCAAAATCAGTAAAGTGGGTAAACATATCGATACTAAATTTGCTCATAAATATTATGATGAAATTACTGTAGGTATTGATTTTACGGCACGTGATGTGCAAAACGAGTTAAAAGCCAAAGGATTGCCTTGGGAAAAAGCGAAATCGTTTGATGGATCGGCGGTAATTGGAGAATTTATATCAAAAAAACAATTTAATTCATTAGAAAATATTAGCTTTGAATTAACGAATAATAATAAAACGGTACAAAAAGGCAATACAAGCAATATGTTGTGGAAAATAGATGAATTAATTTCAGTCATTTCACAATATTTCACTTTAAAAATTGGAGATGTAATTTTTACAGGAACACCACGAGGTGTTGCTAAAGTGCAATCAGATGATATTTTAGAAGGATATTTAGAATCAAACAAACTATTTAGTATAAAAATAAAATAATGGCATTACATTACAACCTCGCAAAAGTGTACGCACTCTCGGATAACGATCCAGAATTTGTAAATCAAATTTTGACTTTATTTGTAAACGAAATCCCTGAAGATCTAGCTGAGATAAAAGAAGGAATTAAAAAGAAAGATCATAAACATGCTTATGCTTATGCGCATAAAGTAAAACCAAGTCTTGATTTACTGGGTTTGAAAGTAGCTTTTGAAGAAATTTTATTAATTGAAGATTGGACTAAAGCCGAAGGTGAAACAAAAGAAATTAAAGAAACTTTTAAAAGTGTAAGAAATCAGGTTGAAGACGCTATTAAAGAATTAAGAAAAGACTTTGATTTGTGATTTTTTAAAATCATCTCCTCTTAAATTCAAATTAATATTATAACTAGATGAAAGCAGCCATAATTACTATTGGTGATGAAATACTCATAGGTCAAATTGTCGATACTAATTCCGTTTTTATAGCCAAGTCTCTAGATTTAATTGGTGTTCAAATATATGAAATGATTTCTATTAGTGATGATAAAACGCATATTTTGGACACTCTTGCAAAGTATCAAAATACGGTTGATTTAGTTTTAATCACTGGTGGGCTCGGGCCTACAAAAGACGATATCACTAAAAAAACATTTTGCGATTATTTTGAAGACACATTGATAATTGACAAAAAAGTCGAAAAACACGTTATCGAACTTATCGAACGTGTTATGAATAGACCAGCTTCTCAAATCAATAAAGATCAAGCATTGGTTCCTTCAAAATGTACAGTACTTCATAATCAAGTGGGTACAGCCCCTGGAATGTGGATGAAAAAAGAAAACACCGTTTTTGTTTCGCTGCCAGGTGTCCCGTATGAAATGAAATATTTAATTGAAAATGAAGTAATCCCGAAAGTCGTTCAAGAATACAAACGTCCTTATATCATTCATAAAACAATATTGACTTATGGTCAAGGTGAAAGTCTTGTGGCAGAACGAATCGAAAACTGGGAAAATAATTTGCCTGATTTTATCAAGTTAGCCTATTTGCCTAGTCCAGGAAGAGTGCGCTTGCGACTTTCGGCAAGAGGCACCGATAAAGAATTATTAGAAAAAACTATTGCAGAAAAGGTAATATCACTTTCGAATATCATTAGAGATATTATTGTTGGCTATGAAGATGCAGCAACTATTGAAATTGTAGTTGGGGAGTTGCTCAAACAACAAAACAAAACCATTTCTACAGCAGAAAGTTGTACAGGTGGAAAAATAGCTCAGTTATTAACATCTGCCGAAGGTGCTTCTAAGTATTTTAAAGGTAGTGTAGTATCGTATGCGACAGAAACTAAAATTGAAGTTTTGGGAATCCCAGAGTTGTTACTTAATGCGCATTCTGTGGTTAGTGCTGAAGTTGCAAAACAAATGGCAATTAATGTGAGAAAGATGATGAAATCCGATTATGCCATAGCAACTACAGGCAATGCGGGACCCTCTAAAGGTGATGCAGATGCTGAAGTTGGCACTGTCTTTATCGCATTGGCAACACCAAATGATGTAGTTGTAGAGGGATTTAATTTTGGCCAACCCCGTGAGAAAGTGATAGATAGAACTGTAATTCAGAGCTTACAAATCTTGCGAAAAGAAATTTTGAAAAATCTGTAATTATTTTTTGCTTCATCCGTTTATTTTTCTTTTCTTTGCACCCTGATTTTGAATAACGATAAAAACAAGAATAATGTCTAGAGTTTGTGACCTTACAGGTAAAAGAGCGATGGTAGGAAATAACGTTTCTCACGCTATGAATAAAACTAAGAGAAAGTTTTCTGTAAACTTAGTTAAAAAGCGTTTTTATCTTCCAGAAGAAGATAGATGGATTACTTTAAGAGTAGCTGCATCTACAGTAAAAACAATTAACAAAAATGGAATTGCTGCGGTTTTGAAAAAAGCACAGTCATTAGGGTTTATTAAATAATCCTTATAAATATACATCAAGATGGCAAAGAAAGCAAAAGGAAATAGAATCCAAGTAATTTTAGAGTGTACTGAGCACAAAACAACAGGTGTTGCTGGAACTTCAAGATACATAACAACTAAGAACAAGAAAAACACTCCAGATAGATTAGAGATTAAAAAATTTAATCCAGTATTGAAACGTGTAACTGTTCACAAAGAAATTAAATAATAATTAGATATTTTAATGTTGCTCTATATTAGTAATAGAGATTTATTAAAATTAAAATACACATTTGAATCATGGCAAAGAAAACCGTAGCATCGTTACAAACATCTTCTAAGAGATTATCAAAAGCCATCAAAATGGTGAAATCTCCAAAAACGGGTGCATATACATTCGTAGAATCTATTATGACTCCTGAAGCTGTAGATGAGTTCTTGAAAAAGAAATAATCATATTTGTATTATATACAAAAGCTACTTTCATTCGGAAGTAGCTTTTTTATTTTCTATATTTACGGATTGTAATTTTAATTTTGTGTGAATGATAGTATAGTTTTCGGTTTCTAACCTCTAATCTCTAACTTCTAATTTCTTAATAATTATGATTTTTTTTAAAAAATTATTTTCTTTAGAAAAAAAAGAAGTTTTTGATTTCTCTAACCCCTTGTCTAAGGTTTCCTTTTCTTGTTCGCTTATTTTTTCTTCTTTTTTATCTGAAGAAAATAATTTTTTAAAAAAACTCATAAT
>JANMZS010000141.1:0-2364 GCA_031383535.1 Flavobacterium sp. | reverse complement strand
GTTCCAGCAGGAGCAAGTATTCTAACAGGCGGTAATAGTGATACTATCACTGTTAGCTTTAATGGAGTGAGTGTTATACCAGGTTTAATTGGTTCAGTTACTGTAAGATCAGTTGACTCTAACAGCTGTATTTCGTTACCTAAATCATTAGTTTTAACGACTAAAGTGCCATCTAAGCCAACTGCATTAGTACTGAGCAATTCAGGAATTTTATCTGGAGGATCAATCAAAAAAGTAGGGCCTTATATGGGAACTGAAACAGTGTTTACTTTGACCGCACCAGTGACTGTTTCAGCCGATCACTACAGATGGGAATTACCTGCAGGGATAAATCAGCTATCAGGAGGTACATCAAATGTTATTGATGTTGATTTTGCAGATGTTGCTCCAGGAGTAGGACCATTAACAATCAATGTTTACTCCGTAGGAGGTTGTGGAGAATCTCTAGCAAGAACATTAACATTGGCTAGAGCCTTACCTACAGCACCAACTAAACTAGTGCTTACTGATGGTGCTACAACAGTAACCAAAGTGGGAGCTTATGTAGGAAATACAACACCATTAACTTTGACTGCTACACCATTTACTACTCAAGGAGCTACAGCTACTTCATTTAGTTGGGTACTTCCTTCGGGAGTTACTGTTGTTTCGGGAGCTACACAAGTAGCAGATAATGGAACAACTAAAACGTATAGCGGTACTGAAACAGTATTAACTATTAATTTAGGGGGTATTGCTCCAGGAGTATTGTCAATTCCAATGAATGTATTTGCAGTCAATGGAACCGGAACATCAGCTATAGCAAGATTATTGACTGTAACAAGTGCAGCACCAGCAAAACCAGGAGCAATTACAGCTACAGGTTATAATGCGTGTAACACTGAATTTACAGCACAAGTTGTAAACGTACCTGGCGTTGTTTATACATGGTCAGTTAATACAGGAACAATAACAGGAGGACAAGGAACTAATAGTATAACTATTAATCCAGCAGCTGCTACTGTAGTTACAATTACTGTTATTGGATCTAATGGTACAGGTGTAAGTACAGCAAGAATACTTGCTGTTAAAAAATCAATTCTTCCTTGTAAATTGGCTCCAACAGAAACTGTTGCAGATGATTTCAGCGTAATTGCTTATCCAAACCCATCATCAGATGAATTTACTATTGAAGCTTCAAGAAAAGGAGCTAGTGTTCAAGTCTATGATATGGTTGGTCGTTTGATTGAAAACCGTCAAACAAATTCTAATTCAGTTCAAGTGGGTAGAAACTATGCTGCTGGAGTTTACAATGTAATCGTAAACCAAGGTACAAAAGTGAAAACACTAAGAGTGATTAAAAAATAAAATTTCATAATTAATTCGTTTGTAAAAGAGGCTGTCCTTTCGGATAGCCTCTTTTGTTATTTAGAATCCGCATTACTACTTGAAGAATCATATAAAAAAGAATAGTGCAAAAAAAGTGAGCAAAAAAAACATAAATCTAAAAAAAATGACATTTCACAGTCTTTAACTATAGTTACACTGCATTTTATTAGTTTAAAAGGGGTAATAATTTATATTTGTTTTCTAATGTAAACTTTCTTAAAATGAAAAATAAATTTAACTATTCGTTTTTATTAATCCTCTTAATTCAAACTATGTTTTTGTTTGGTCAATCTTTGGTGTCAAACACAACAGGCTCTTTTGTTTATACTCCTAATGCGCCTTTGAATACAAAACCCATTACGGTATATTATCGCATACCCGCTGGAAACATCGCAACTATGCCAATATTATTTGCTTTTCATGGTGACGAAAGAAATGGTAGTGATTATAGAGATTATTGGATTTCTATGGCAAATGCCAATGGATTTATGGTATTCGCACCTGAATATTCTGAAGCTAATTATCCTGGTGGTAATGGTTACCAATTAGGAAATGTATTCGTTAATGGGGATAATCCTAGTCTAGGAACCTACAACGCATCAAACCTGTGGACTTTTTCAACTGTAGATCCTTTATTTGATTTTATAAAAAGTAATATTTCTGGAACTCAACTAACTTATGATGCATGGGGCCATTCTGGGGGTGCTCAATTTTTACAAAGGTTTAGAATGTACTTGCCTAACAGTAAATTAAACACCTCTGTTTGTTCTAATGCGGGTTGGTATACTGTGCCTGAAAGTGCCATTGATTATCCTTATGGCCTTAATAAAAGTCAATTATCAAATAGTAATTTACTCGCTTTTTCTAAAAAACAAATAGTTCATTTAGGTCTTAATGACACCGACCCTAACTCTATTGGATTAAGACACAACACTACAGTAGATACTCAACAAGGATTAACTAGATTAGTGAGAGGACAATACTTTTTTAGCAAAA
>JANMZS010000169.1:0-6841 GCA_031383535.1 Flavobacterium sp. | reverse complement strand
ATATTTTTAAAGTTAAAATTAATGATGATGGCACTTATAGTGTTCCTGAAAATGTTGGAAAACCAATAAATACAGAAGGAAAAGAAACATTTCCATTCGTAACTGATGAAAATGAATTTTATTTTGCTTCGGATGGACATCTTGGATTAGGTGGTTTAGATATTTTTGTTTCTAAAATAAATGCAGATGGGACTTTTGATAAGGTTCAAAATGTAGGTGCCGAAGCTAACTCATCTAAAGATGATTTTGCTTATTTAATTGATACTAAATCCAGAAAAGGTTTTTTAACTTCTAATAGAAACGGTGGAAACGGATATGATGATATTTATAAATTTTTGGAAACAAAAAAATTAATTTGTGAACAAGAATTATCTGGAATAATTACTGATAAAGAAGATGGTAAAGTTTTACCCGAAACTAATGTAACGCTTTTTGATAGCCAATTAAAAATAATTACAACAATAATATCCGATGAAAAAGGACACTATTCATTTAAAGTGGAATGTGGCAAAATGTATGTTGTGAGAGCAGAAAAAACAGATTATACTACCGTCGAAAAAAATATTGTAATTCCTAGTGAAAACGGGGTTACTGATTTGCCTTTTGTACTTGAAAAAACAGGCTGTAAAGTAACAATTGGTGATGACTTAGGAAAATGTTTTGGAATTAAAATGATTTATTTCGATTTAGACAAACACTTTATTCGTAAAGAAGCTGCTATTGATTTAGAAAAAATATTGGATGTAATGATACAACATCCAACTATGAAAATTGATGTGCGTTCTCATACTGATTGTAGACAAACCATTAAATATAATCTGGCACTATCTGACAGAAGAGCAAAATCAACAATGATGTGGTTGGTTGAAAAAGGCATAGATAAATCAAGACTTACGGGTAAAGGGTATGGCGAAAGTCAATTGGTAAACGATTGTGGTTGCGAACCTACTAACAAATCAAATTGTACAGAGGAACAACATCAACAAAATAGACGTAGTGAATTTATAATTACTGCTTTGTGATAATCTAGAACAGCAATACAATAAAAAAAACCTCAAATAATTTGAGGTTTTTTTTATAAACTTCTGTTCCGTCCTGAAAGCCAAATAAAGCTGTTTTAGAGGTTTAAAATGACAGTTTAGAAATTATTTTTCTCTAACAAATGGTATTTTTTGTCCATCATTCAAAATCATAATAAATCCGTTTTTTGTTTCATAAAATTCAAATTTAAGTCCAGCTTCTTTTGATTCGAAAATATCTTTTTCAAGTAGTTCAACTTTAAACATAGGGTAATCCGTAATTTCAACAAAAATAATTCCTCTTTTCTTTGAAAAAACAATTTTTAAAGGACTGTTTTTATTTGAAAAAGTGCCTAAATATCCATCTAAGACAACATCTTTTTCAATACCACCTGCAACTGAATTCCAAGTATTATTACTTTCGTTACAGTCCGGAAATACATGTTCTGGATCTAAAACAATAGTGTCTACTTCTTCAGTTGTATTGACTTTAAATGTCCAATCTATATTTCGTTGCCAAATTTCAACTGGCAATTTAATACGTGAAATGTCTCCTTTTTTTGTTTTAACATCCACAATTACGGGCATTGCCATTTTTTCGTAGTTTTTGATTGTAATGTACACCCCTAACTTAGGATTATTATCTACATATTTAATCGAATTAATCCCTTGATCCAATCGCCAATTATTGATGAATAATCCTCGCCAAAACCAACTTAAATCCTCACCCGAAACATTTTCAATTGTTCTGAAAAAATCATCTGGTTGAGGATGTTTGTATGCCCATCGTTCTATATAAGTTCGAAAAGCCAAATCAAACCGTTCTGGTCCCAAGATTTGTTGCCTTAAAATTATCAAAGCTGAACTTGGTTTGAAATACAATAAAGTACCCATGTGAGCTTCTTTCATATTGTCTGGAGAACTCATCACTGGCTCTAATGATTGTTTTGTAAACGTTTCAGCATCTTTATGATAGTCTAAATTACTAATCTTATATTCACCATTATTAAAATCAACTGAGCTTAAAGAATTGATAAATTCATTTAACCCTTCGTCCATCCATCCAAATAATCTTTCATTTGAACCCACAATCATAGGGAACCATGTGTGTCCAAATTCATGATCTGTAACACCCCATAACGAACTTTTATTGCTTTTATAATCACAAAAAACAATTCCAGGATATTCCATTCCACCCACTATTCCAGCAATATTAGAAGCTACTGGATACGGATATTCAAACCATCGTTTAGAATAATTTTCAATAACCCCTTTAGTATATTCCGTGGAACGCCCCCAAGCCTCGTTGCCATTACTTTCGATAGGATAAGCAGCAATTGCCATTGCTTTTTTTCCGCTAGGCAAATTAATTCTAGCAGCATCTATAATAAATGATGCCGAAGAAGCCCATGAAACATCACGTGCGTTTTTCATCTTAAATCGCCAAGTTTTAGTAGATTTCGATGGTAATTTAACTGCGTTTAACACCTCTTCTTTTGAACGTATAATAACAGTTTTATCGCTAAGTTTAGCTTGTGACCAACGTTTTTGATGCGCTACACTATAAACTTCTGTAGTATTAATCAATTCGCCTGAACAAAGTACAAAATGATTTGAAGGTACTGTAATATTAACATCAAAATCACCATATTCTAGATAAAACTCTGATGCTCCTAGATATGGATTTGTATTCCATCCTTGAATGTCATCATAAACACACATTCTAGGATACCATTGGGCAACAGTAAATATTTTACCGTTTTTAGTTTCTAGTATTCCCATTCTATCCGAACCTTCATTAGGTGATATAAATGAAAAATCGACTTTGATTTTCACAATTCCTCCTTTTGATTTTAATTCTTGTGGAAGAAAAACCTGCATTCTAGTATCATTAATTAAATATTTAACTGCTTTTTCAGAAATAATTCCTTTATTTTCAGAAACAATAGTAACCGATTTTATTTTATGACCTCCATCAAAAATTTGACCTTGAGCACCATTTCTACTTCCACTAATCGGAATAATAGCATTTCCACGAGAATCTAATTTGAATAAATTTTGATCCAAAGTCATCCAAACAAAAGCCATTTGGTCAGGGCTATTATTGGTATATGTTATTATTTCTGATCCCGTTATTTCATTTTTGTCTTCATCTAACTTCGCTGTCAATTTGTAATCTGCCCTATTTTGCCAATATTCAGGTCCAGGCTGCCCTCCAGCTGAACGGGTATTTGTCCCATTTTTTGTGTAAAAAAAAGATTCAAAAGCATCATGATAATTATAATTTGAAGTTTTATCATTTACTGTGGGGTTATTTTGAGACCAAATTGGCGAAACACCAATAAATAATTGCAATAATAATATAAATCTATTCGTCATATTTTTAAATTTTAAAGAAAATTAAGTCAAAAATAATCAAAATCTTAACAAAAACAAGAACTTTAGTTATATATATCAATGTCTTTTAATCTTAAATTTATATAGCAAAATAATTAAAATTAAATAAAATTATTTCCAAAAAACATAATTTAAAAAAAATGACTACTACAATATCAAATTCGGAACTTACGGTCCGAATAAAATCTTTAGGAGCCGAATTATGCTCCTTAAAAAACAACTCCAATCAAGAGTTTGTTTGAGAAGGAAACTCAGAATATTGGGGTAAACACTCCCCTATTCTGTTTCCGATTGTTGGCACATTAAAAAATAATACTTTTTCATATAATAATCAAGATTACAAACTCTCAAGACATGGTTTTGCTAGAGATATGGAATTTGAATTAGTTAAAAAAAAGGAAAACAGTGCTACTTTTTCTTTAAAATCTTCAAGCGCAACAATGAAAACATATCCTTTTGAATTTGAATTGCTTATTATTTATACACTTGAAAATAAAAGTTTAAAAATTAAATACGAAGTATTAAATTCTAATAAAATTCAAATGCCTTTTTCAATTGGTGCTCATCCTGCTTTTTCTTTGGCTGGAAATTTCGAAAATTATTCAATTGCATTCGAACAAGAAGAAACTTTAGAATATTTCTTACTTGAAAATGATTTGTTATCAAACGCAGCCCAAAAACTAGATACTAAAGATAAACGAATCACTTTGAGTTATCGATTATTTGATAATGACGCACTTATATTTAAGACCCTAAAGTCGAACTCATTATCTATTTTAAAAAACTTAAAACCAATATTAAGAATTAATTTTGAAGATTTTCCAAATTTGGGAATTTGGACAAAAAAAAATGCTCCATTTATTTGTATTGAACCCTGGTTTGGCTATTCAGATACTAATGAAAATTTTGGAAATCTTTTTGAAAAAGAAGGTATTCAAATTTTGGCTCCAAATGAAAAGTTTAATTGTAGTTTTTCGATTGAAATACTCTAAGTTATAATTTTGGTAAAGTTTTTAGATACAATTCTTCTACTTTTTTTCTAGCCCAATCGGTTTTTCGCAGAAAAGTTAAACTGGACTTTATTGATGGATTGTCGATAAAACATTTTATTTTAATCATCTCACTTAAAGAATCAAATCCATAATATTCTACAAGCTGCTCAAGCATTATTTGAAGTGTAATTCCATGAAGTGGATTATTTGATTGTGGATTTTCCATAAAGCAAATTTAAATAATTATTGACATTTCATTGTTTTGTACCTACATTTGCAAACCTATGCTAAAAACAATAAATATACTAAACAAAAGAGCTCGATTTGATTATGAAATAATCGAAACCTATACAGCTGGAATTGTTTTAGCAGGAACTGAAATAAAATCTATCCGACTTGGAAAAGCGAATATAACCGAGAGTTTTTGTGAATTTAGCGGGCATGAACTTTTTGCAATTAACACCTATATTGAGGAATATGCGTTCGGAAATCAATTCAATCATAAATCCAGAAGCGAACGCAAACTTTTACTAAATAAACGAGAATTAAAAGGTTTATCTCGTAACGTTCAAGCCAAAGGACTGACTATTATTCCTTTAAAATTGTTTACCAACGAAAAAGGTATGGCTAAACTAGAAATTGGACTTTGCAAAGGGAAGAAAACCTACGACAAGCGAGAATCTTTGAAAGAACAAGATACCAAGCGTGATCTTGATAGAATTAAAAAATCCTTTTAAATTGAAATATTGCAAAAAGTTGATAATATATTTTTATTATTTAAAATTTATGACTAAATCTGTCAAGATATTTATTTTCAATTAAAAATGAAGACACTACTCAAAAATGCAAGAGAACAGAAAGGATTAAAAACTAGAGAAGTAGCACAACTTTTAGGAATTGATCAAGCATTAATCAGTAAATTTGAAAATGGTTCTAGAAAACCAACTAAAGATCAAGTTAAAAAATTAGCCACTTTACTAGGAATAGATTTTGAAACATTGATGGTTGCTTGGCTAAAAGAAAAAATTATCTACGAAATAGGTCAAGATGAATTTGCCTTAAAGGCAATGAATATAGTTCGTGAAGAGATTCAAAATAGTTATGTTACCGTTAAAAAATCACTTTCTAAAAACTTGTTATTGCTTCTTAACGAGATAGACATTCTGAAATCAAAGCTAGATCAATTTCGGCAATTTGACAGTTATAGAATTGTACAAGCATTAGAACTTGAATATACTTTTGAAAGTAACCGCATCGAAGGCAACACACTCACCCTTCGCGAGACCGATTTAGTCATTAACGAAGGTTTGACTATTTCTGGAAAAAGTATGCGAGAGCATCTAGAAGCCATCAATCATCAAGAAGCAATTGGGTATATCAAGCATTTAATTGACAGAAATACTCCATTGAATGAGGGAGAAGTTTTGTCTATCCACAACTTGATTTTACGAGGCATTATCCCCGAAGATGCTGGTAGATATCGTCGTGTACAGGTGATGATAAAAGGTAGCTCACATATGCCACCCCAACCGTTTATGGTTTCCAAAGAAATGGAAGATTTTTTTATTTGGTTTGAAACCAATAAAAATAGTTTACACCCGATTATTTTGGCAGCAGAACTCCACGAGCGTTTGGTAACTATTCATCCCTTTATTGATGGAAACGGTAGAACATCACGCTTGGTAATGAATCATATTTTATTACAAAACGGATATGTAATTGCTAATATCAAAGGCGACTATGATACTAGAATGAAGTACTATAATGCGCTTGAAACTGCTCAAACAAAAAACAACAAAGAGGATTTTCTCTTGTTTGTTGCTCAAATTGAGAAAGAAAGTTTAGAACGCTATCTTGACATTATTGGTCAGTAAAAGCCCATCCCCAACCCTTCCCAAAACTGTCTGCCGACAGGCAGAGGGAAGGGAGATGTACTAATTTTTATTTTCTAACAACGGCACAAATTTAAAATCGCCAAACTCGTGTTTCTCAAACTGCGTTTCGTTTTTTCGGACTAACAAAGTCATTATTTGTTTTTCTTCGCCCAACGGAATGACTAACCTTCCTCCTATTTTAAGCTGAGCCATCAAAGAGTTTGGAATTGCTGGCGCACCAGCAGTAACTATGATACTATCAAAAGGAGCGTGATTGGGCAACCCTTTATAACCATCGCCAAAAGAAAGGTGTTTTGGTCTAATGCCTAATTTGGGTAATAAAACTGAAGTTTGTTTAAAAAGTTCATTTTGTCTTTCTACACTATATACCTTTGCTCCCATCAAACACAAAACGGCTGTTTGATACCCTGAACCCGTTCCTATTTCAAGAATTTTATGATCTTTTTTAACCTCTAATAATTGTGTTTGAAAAGCAACCGTATATGGCTGTGATATAGTTTGACCTGCTCCTATGGGAAAAGCTTTATCTTGATAGGCA
>JANMZS010000123.1:0-48786 GCA_031383535.1 Flavobacterium sp. | reverse complement strand
TAGCCAACGGAAGTTTGACCTTTGTACCAGTAAGCAACTACAACGGTACGGTACCAACGATAAGATACACTTTAACCGATGGTTCATTGACCTCAACAGCAGATGTTGCAATCACAGTAGTAGCAGTAAATGATGCACCAATAGCCAAAGCCAATTCGTATAATGTCAATGAAGATAACTCTATTACCACAGCCAATATCATCACTGATAATGATTTGTCAGCAGGAGTAGATAGTGATATTGATTCAGCATCATTAACAGTACAAAACTACACCATATCAGGAATATCAGGTACACAAGCTGTAGGTTCAGCCGTAACGATTCCAAGTGTTGGAACGGTTACCATATTAGCCAACGGAAGTTTGACCTTTGTACCAGTAAGCAACTACAACGGTACGGTACCAACGATAAGATACACTTTAACCGATGGTTCATTGACCTCAACAGCAGATGTTGCAATCACAGTAACGGCAGTGAATGATGCACCAGTAGCTACTCCTGACACAGTGTTAATTGCATTAACAGAAGACGGAGCAGATGGAACAATAAACATAATCACTAATGACACCGATCCTGATGGTAATCCAACAGCACCATTAAATGGAATAGGACAGTTTACAGTAGATTTAGATACAACTACCCCAGGAATTCAAACTACAGTTACTAATGTTACAGGAGTTTGGACATTAAATACATCAACAGGAGTAGTAAGTTTCAATCCAGCTAACAATTATAATGGTACGCCGAAATTAGAATATGAATTATGTGATGCAGCATCCAGTTGCTCAAGAGCGGATATTACCTTTAGTGTGACAGCAGTGAATGATGCACCAGTAGCCAAAGCCAATTCGTATAGTGTAAATGAAGATAACTCTATCACCACAGCCAACATCATTACTGATAATGATTTGTCAGCAGGAGTAGATAGCGATATTGATTCAGCATTATTAACAGTACAAAGTTACACCATATCAGGAATCTCAGGCACACAAGCTGTAGGTTCAGCGGTAACGATTCCAAGTATTGGAACGGTTACCATATTAGCCAACGGAAGTTTGACTTTTGTGCCAGTAGCAAATTACAATGGAGAAACCTCTATTTACTATACACTAGAAGACAATTTAGGATTAGTATCCAACACCGCAACTGTGAAGATAACAGTAACACCGGTGAACGATCCGCCAGTAGCGGTAAATGACAATGTACCTGTAGCCGAAGATGGTATAGTAACCTTGACTCCATTAAGTTTAGATACAGATGTAGATGGTGATACCTTAACAATTACCTCAATCGGAGGGACAACATTAACCCCAGGCACAGCACAAACAATAGCGGTTACCAATGGAACAGTAAACATTACATCAGGTGGCGTAATCACGTTTACTCCAGCTTTAAACTACAATGGTTCAGTAAGCATTCCTTATGTAATTAGTGATGGAACAACTACCGCTACCGCAAACGAATTAATCACGGTAACGCCAGTAAATGATGCACCAAAGGCTAATAACGATGTTATCACTACTAACGAAGATGCCATAATAACTATCAATGTTGTCACGAATGTACTAGGATTAGACACCGATGTTGACGGAACAATAGATGTAGCCACAGTAGATTTAGACCCAGCCACAGCAGGAATTCAAACGACTTTCACAGTTGTAGGAGAAGGAACATATACTGTAAACAATGCAGGATTGGTAACTTTTACTCCAGTGTTAAATTATAACGGAACCGCCACAGCAATTAACTATACGGTAAAAGACAATTTAGGTTTAGTATCAAATATAGCTACTTTAACTATCACGGTAACGGCTGTAAATGATGCGCCGGTAGCTAATAATGACTCAGGAGAAAGTTTAAGTGAAACACCTATAACAATTGCAGTTATTAATAATCCAATAGTATCAGGAAAAGACACCGATGTTGAAGGTAATAATACCATTGTCTTGAGTTCAATAGATCTTAATCCAAATGCTCCAGGTCAGCAGACAACTTTGGTAGTTCCAAATATGGGTACTTATACTGCAAATGCTAACGGTACAATTACTTTTGTTCCATTGCCATCAGCTTCTGGATTTACATCTGTAGTTACCTATACAATTTCAGACACTGCTGGAGGAATATCAAATGCTGCTAGTATTTCAATTGTAGTTGGGGCATGTCTTAACAATCCGATTTTAGATTGTGATGGGGATGGATTGACAAACGCTCAAGAAGCAAACATTGGAACGGACCCATCAAAACCAGATACAGATGGGGATGGAGTAAAAGATGGTAAAGAAGTTTTAGACGGGACATTGCCATTAAACCAATGTAGTTTCTTATTGGCAAGTGCTACAATTGCTCCTAGCTCGACCTGGAATTCGACGGATTGTGATGGCGATGGAGTAATCAACAGTAAAGAGTTGACAGACGGGACAAATCCATTAGACTCCTGTAGTTTTGTATTGGCAAGTGCAACGTTACCAAAAAGCATATTATGGAAAAATTCTGATTGTGATGGCGATGGTGTGATAAATGAAACAGAGGAAATTGATGGAACAAACCCACTGAAAGGCTGTGAATCTATTGAAGCACATTTTACTGTGCAACAATCATCGATATTCTTAAATGGAGATTGTGATGAAGATGGTTTAACAAATGGTCAAGAAATAGGCCCAGATCCAACAAAACCATTAAACAGTAATGGCGCAAATGGTTCATTATTTCCAGATGGCTCTATTAACAAACCTGATTATTTAGAAGTTAATAATCACAATTTGTCTAACGATGAAGATGGTATAGAAATTTATAATGGAGTTTCGCCAGATAGTACAGATCCTTTTAATTCCGTATTTACGATTAGAAATATAGAATTGTTTCCAAACAACACGGTTGAAGTGTATAACAGATGGGGTGTTTTAGTATATGAAACTAGAGGTTATGGACAAAACGGCAAGTATTTTATTGGTGAGTCAGAGGGCAGAACTACAATATCAAAAACGGAACAATTGCCAGAAGGAACTTATTACTATGTTCTTAGATACACTAAACCTAGTGGGGAAACAAAAGAACGCCATGGTTACTTGTATATTAATCGATAAATCTAATACATGGGTGTTCTAGACCACACTCTTTTTATAAACAAAACGTATGAAAACAAAATTAACAGTATTGGTTCTAACACTTTTATCTTGGTTTGGTTATGCCCAACAGGATGCTCAGTATACGCAATATATGTACAACACGATTGTTGTTAATCCTGCTTATGCTGGATCGAGAGATGTAATGAGTATTTTTGCTTTGCACCGAACCCAATGGGTGGGACTTGATGGAGCACCCGTAACAAATTCAGTTTCTATTAATACGCCAATTAATAACAGCAATGTTGGGCTGGGTGTTTCTATTGTAAATGACAGAATTGGACCTTCAGATGAAAATAACATTGCAGTAGATATTTCTTATTTTATACCAACATCCGAAAGGTATCGATTATCATTTGGATTGAAGGCGACTGTAAACCTGCTGAATGTAGATTTTACAAAATTGAGTATTTACAATCCTTCAGACGCAAGATTTTCCGATAACATTGATAATAAATTGTCGCCAAATATTGGAACTGGAATTTATCTTCATTCTGATAATACTTATTTTGGATTGTCAATTCCTTATTTTTTAGAGTCAAAACATTTTGATAAAGGGGCTGATTATAATACTGCGTCCACTTTTATAGCAAAAGAACGATTGCATTATTATTTCATTGCAGGACATGTATTTGATTTGAGTGCCAATGTACAGTTTAAACCGTCTATACTAACCAAAGTGGTCAAAGGTGCACCATTACAATTAGATCTTTCAGGAAATTTTTTAATTAACGATAAATTTACCGCTGGGGTGGCTTATAGATGGGATTCCGCTGTTAGTGCTTTGCTGGGTTTTCAAACTAGTGATTCATGGTTAATAGGCTATGCTTATGATTTTGACACCACAAAATTAGCCAACTTCAATTCAGGCTCACACGAGATATTTTTACGCTATGAATTGTTCAAGAAAAACAACAGATTAATATCTCCAAGATTCTTCTAATACTATCATTATGAAAATTAAAAAATTCTCTTATTGCCTATTGTTTATTGCTATTTTTCTTCAGGGATTTGCCCAAAAAGCTAAAGTGGCTGCTGCTGACAAAAAATACGATCGTTTTTCTTATATTGATGCCATAGCTACTTATGAACGAGTAGCCGATAGAGGGTATAAGAATGAAAAGATGTTTCAAAAGCTAGGAAATGCCTATTATTTTAATGCCGAATTAGAAAAAGCATCAAAGTGGTACGGTGAACTTTTTGCGATGAATCAAGACCAAGAACCTGAATACTATTATAGATATTCACAAACTTTAAAATCGATAGGTGAATATGCCAAAGCTGATAAAATGCTGGAGCAATTCAATAAAAAGTCTGGTAATGATCAAAGAGCAAAATTATTCGAAAGTAATAAAAATTACCTCGAGGTAATTAAGTCCAATTCAGGGCGGTTCAATATTGACGATGCGGGTGTCAATTCTGAATATTCAGATTTTGGAAGTGCTATATTTGATAATAAACTAGTGTTTGCTTCTTCACGATTTGTAGGTGTTTCTAAGAGAGTTTTTGAATGGACAAATCAGGCTTTTACCAATTTGTATGCATCTGAATTTTCATTAAAGGGAAATCTAGAAGAGCCAAAAAGATTTAGTAAAACTATCAATTCAAAATTTCACGAATCTACACCAGTTTTTACCAAAGATGGCAAAACAATGTATTTTACCAGAAACAATTATTTGGATGGAAAAGAGGGTAGAGATAGTAATAGAATTACTTTACTAAAAGTATATAAAGCCACATTAGTAGATAACGAATGGAAAAATATTATCGAATTGCCTTTCAATAGCAATCAATATAGTGTTGCTCATCCGATGCTAAGCTCTGATGATAAAACCTTATACTTTGCGTCAGATATGCCAGGAACTCTTGGTCAATCAGATTTGTTTAAGGTTACAATTAATGATGATACGTTTACAACTCCAGTAAATTTGGGTACTGAAATTAATACAGAAGGTAGAGAGACATTTCCTTTTATCAGTGATGAAAATGAATTATACTTTGCCAGTGATGGTCGACCGGGTTTAGGCGGGTTAGATGTATTTGTTTCCAAAATTAGTAAAGATAATACCTTTGGAGAAGTTCTAAATGTGGGAGCTCCAGTTAATGGACCTCAAGATGATTTTGCCTTTTTAATCGACAGCAAAAGCCGAAACGGTTTTTTTACGTCTAACAGAGATGGAGGCAAAGGCTATGATGATATTTATAAGTTTACCGAAACACGCAAATTAACTTGTGAACAAGTTTTAGCTGGAGTGATTACCGACAAGGATACTAATTTAATACTTTCAGATGCTAAGGTGAGCTTGTTCGATAGTAAATTTATTTACCTAAAAGAGAGTGTTGCCAATGACAAAGGGCAGTATAATTTTGAAGTCGAGTGCGGAAAAATATATTATGTAAGAGCCGAAAAGTTGGATTATGAAACCAAAGAAAGCAATGTTACGATTGCCAAAATAAATGGCGAAACCAAATTGGATTTAGCCCTTGAAAAACGAATTAAGCCAGTAGATTTAGGAACCGATTTGGCTAAAACGATAAACATCCCAATGATTTATTTTGATTTAGATAAATCATTTATACGAAAAGATGCGGCTTTTGAACTGGAAAAGATATTGGATATTATGAAACAATTTCCAGCGATGAAAGTAGATGTACGCTCCCACACAGATAGTCGTCAAACTTCAGAATATAACAATGCATTATCAAATCGAAGAGCTAAATCTACAAAAGATTGGTTAGTTAAAAATGGGATAGATGCCAGTCGATTAACCAGCAAAGGATATGGCGAAACCCAATTGGTTAATAAATGTTCTGATGGGGTCGAATGTACTGAGACAGAACATCAAGCCAACAGACGTAGTGAGTTTATTGTGGTTTCGATGTAAATTATACAAAATAATTTTCAAAATAGTCTCTCTGAATTGGAGAGACTATTTTTTTTGCTTTGAATAGCATAATGTCAAATTGTTAAAAAATATTTTTTTACAATGGTTTTAGTAGTGACTATTTTTCCTAAATTTATATCGTATTAAAATTATATGTTATGACAGTAAATCAAATATTGAGTAAAAAGGGCAAAGAAGTATTTTCGGTACTGCCAACAATTACAGTATATGAAGCCCTAGGGGTGATGAGCGAAAAAAATATTGGGGCTATTTTAATAATAGAAAACACCATATTAAAAGGAATTTTATCCGAGAGAGATTACGCTAGAAAAATTGCTTTGAAAGCAAAATCATCTAAAAAAACCTTTGTCTATGAGATAATGGAAGAAAATGTAATCACCGTAAAACCTTCTGATAATTTGGATTATTGTATGGAATTAATGAACTCTAAAAGAGTTAGACATTTACCCGTTTCTGAAAATAATATTATAATTGGAATTATTTCTATAAGTGATGTTGTAAAGGCGATTATTGAAATACAAAAAGAAACGATTAAGCATTTAGATTCTTATATTTCGCAGTAAGAAATCCTTCTTAAAATTAATAAATAGCTGCAATAGTGCAGCTATTTTTTTGTATGAACATCATAAATACAACGGGCTTATACCAAATGGGTTTTGAATTTAATGGATAATATTCTTATTATTTTGTCATTTCGACGAAGGAGAAATCACATCAGTTGCTCTCGCTATGTGATTTCTCCTTCGTCGAAATGACAATTTCTATTACAGTAATTCTATGTTTAAATGATATTAATAGCGTTTAAAAGCTACATTATCAAATTATTTTTAAATCTATTTTTCATTTAAGGTTTAAAAATAATCATGTTATATGATAATTCCGTAATGAAGATAACTTAATTTATATTTTGTCAAATTCTATTTTAAGTTTTGTTATATTTGGAGGCATAAAATTTATTGATGATATCACATTTACAAGGCAAACTGGTTGAAAAATCCCCTACACACGTAGTCATTGAATGCAGTGGTGTTGGGTATCATGTTAATATCTCTTTGCATACTTATTCTTTGCTTCCAACCACCGACTTTTTAAAATTGTATACCTACCTTCAAATTAAGGAAGATGCTCACACTTTATTTGGTTTTATTGAAAAATCAGAAAGAGAGATTTTCAAACATTTATTGTCTGTATCGGGCATTGGGGCAAGCATAGCAAGAACGATGCTTTCTTCATTAGATCCAAAACAAATTACAAATGCAATTGCTTCTGGAGACGTTGGTACAATTCAATCAATTAAAGGAATTGGCAATAAAACCGCACAAAGGGTCATATTGGATTTAAAAGAAAAAATGTTAAAATTGTATGATTTAGACGAAGTTTCATTATCACAAAACAATACAAATAGAGATGAGGCGTTATCTGCTTTGGAGGTTTTAGGTTTTGTTCGAAAAACTTCTGAAAAAATAGTTGAAAAGATAATTAAAGAAGATCCAGATAGTTCATTGGAGTCTATTATTAAGAAAGCTTTAAAAATATTATAAAAATTGAAAACACATTACTCAAAAAACACTTTATTTATATACAGAATTTGTCAATTTTTGTCAATTTTATTCTTTGGCTTTGTTGCACAAGCACAAGAGAAGGAAGTCGGTCAAGATACTACTAAAACTGGTTTTTCAACAGGAAAAATTCAAATAAAAGACCCTAAAAGCATCCTTTCAGAATATAAGTATGACATTGCGACGGATAGGTATATTTATACTAAAAGCATGGATGGTTTTCCGATTAATTATCCAACGATTTTAACTCCAAAAGAATATGAGGCTTTAGTTCGGAAAGAATCAATGCGCAATTATTTCAAAAGTAAATTAGATGCCATAGAAGGGAAAAAAGAAGGTAGTGAGGATTTGAAAAAAGATTTATTACCCAGATATTATGTGAAATCAGGACTTTTCGAAACAATTTTTGGTAGCAACACTATTGATATTAAGCCAACAGGTTCTGTCGAAATGGATTTTGGAGCAATCTATACCAAACAAGATAACCCCTCTTTCTCCCCAAGAAATAGATCTACTTTTACATTTGATTTCAAGCAAAGAATCAGTATGAGTTTATTAGGAAAAGTGGGTACTCGTTTGAATGTTAACATGAACTATGACACACAGTCTACTTTTGCTTTTCAAAATTTAATTAAACTAGAATATGCACCTACTGAAGATGATATTCTCAAGAAAATTGAATTTGGAAATGTTAGTTTACCTCTAAATAGTTCTTTAATTAGAGGGGCGCAAAGTTTATTTGGGGTAAAAGCAGAAGCTCAATTTGGCAAAACTACTATTACAGGAGTTTATTCGGAACAAAAATCGCAAACTAAGAGTGTTGTGGCGCAGGGTGGCGGAACGATTCAAGATTTTGAAGTATTTGCTCTTGATTATGATAATGACAGACACTTTTTTCTTTCTCAGTATTTTAGGAATAAGTATGATTCAGCTTTAAAAAATTATCCCTTTATTGATAGTAGGGTTCAAATTACTCGTTTGGAGGTTTGGGCTACTAACAGACAAAATAGGATTAATACCACCAGTAATAATTTAAGAAATATCATTGCAATTCAGGATTTAGGAGAAGGGCAAATAACAGGATTAAATGATTATGAAGTTGTGGCTTTATACCCGTCAACAGGAATTTTTAATAATCCAATTGATTCACCTACAGACAACTCAAATAACGATTATGATCCAGCTCAAATTTTAACGGGGACAGGTTTGTTAAATAATAACATTCGTGAAATTGCTACCGCAAATTCAGGATTTAATGGAATAACGGTTAGTGAAGGACAAGATTATTCAAAACTTGAAAATGCCAGAAAACTAACAGCTAATGAATATACTTTTAATCCACAATTAGGCTATATTTCCCTACAACAACGATTGACTAATGACGAGGTTCTTGCCGTAGCTTATCAATATACCATAGGTGACAAAGTATATCAAGTAGGGGAATTTGGTAATGATGGTGTTGATGCAACTGTAGTTACAGGAACGAATACGAATCAAGCCATTATTTCCCAAAGCTTGGTTTTAAAAATGTTGAAAAGCAATTTGACAAGTGTTAGTCGTAAAATAACTATAGATCTAGTTGAAAAAGAGGTAGTTACTCCAGTTTGGAACTTGATGATGAAGAACATCTATCAAATTCCTGGTGGCTACCAAATAAAACAAGAAGATTTTAGGTTTAATATTCTTTATACAGATCCTTCTCCATTGAATTACATTAGCGAAGTCGACCCAATTGTAAGTCCTTTTCCAGATAAAAACAATCCAAATTTAATTCCGCCAAAACCTTATACGATTACTAGTACACCATTACTAGAAGTTTTTAATTTAGATAAATTGAATTACAACAATGATCCACAAGCTGGAGGTGATGGTTTTTTTGACTTTATGCAAGGCTTGACTATTGATGCTCAAAATGGACGAATAATATTTACCACCAAGGAGCCTTTTGGAGAATTATTATTTTCTAAACTTTCAAATGGTGGTGAGGTATATAGTGATGTAAGTTCTTATAATGCTAACCAAAAGAAATATGTGTTTCAGAGTATGTATAGCAAAACCCAAGCGGGTGCCCTACAAGATAGCGATAAAAACAAATTTTTATTGAGAGGAAAATACAAATCAACTGGGGGAGACGGAATCCCAATAGGAGGATTTAATGTGCCACAGGGATCGGTTGTTGTAACTGCTGGTGGAAGAACGTTGGTTGAGGGAGTAGATTATAGTGTCAATTATCAACTAGGTAGAGTTTATATTTTAGATGCTTCACTTCAAGCCTCAAACACTCCAATCAATGTTTCTTTAGAAAACAACTCTGTTTTTGGACAACAAACTAGAAGGTTTGTAGGTTTGAATTTTGAGACTAAAATATCGGATAAGTTTGTTTTTGGGGGTACTTACTTAAAAATGACTGAAAGACCACTTACTCAAAAATCGAGTTTTGGTCAAGAATCTGTAAACAATACTATTTTTGGTTTCAACACCAATTTCTCTACAGAACTTCCTTTTCTAACCAGATTAGTGAATAAACTTCCTAATATTGATACTGATGCGCCTTCTAATCTTTCTGTTAGAGGTGAAGTCGCTTTTTTAAAGCCAGATTCTCCAAAAGCAGCTGATTTTGATGGTGAAGAAACCATTTATGTTGATGATTTTGAGGGTTCTCAGTCTACCATTGATATGCGTTCTAGTTTTGCTTGGAATTTAGCGTCAACACCCAATAATTTTAATGCTGAATATCCAACAACTTATAATTTTAATGAAAGTTCTAACGATTTGGACTACGGTTACAAAAGAGCTAAATTGTCTTGGTATACTATAGATCCCGTATTTTATACACAAAAACCAGCAGGTGTTACCAATGAAGATTTATCTTTAAATTCAACTAGAAGGATATTTAATGAAGAATTATATCCTCAAACCGATATTCCGCAAGGTCAAACCCAAGTCATTAACACACTAGACTTAACCTATTTTCCACAAGAAAGAGGGCCTTATAACAATAATCCAAGTTTTGGTACCAATCCAAAAGATAATTTTGGTGGAATCACTCGCTCTATCAGCTCTACCAATTTTGAACAAGGAAATGTGGAGTACATTCAGTTTTGGGTAATGGATCCTTATGTAGGAAAAGGAGGGACAACGAATACCAATACTGGAAAAATTTATTTCAATTTAGGGGAAATATCTGAGGATGTCCTAAAAGATGGAAGAAAACAATATGAAAACGGATTAGGACCTGACCAGATATTAGTCACTCCACAACCCATTTGGGGTGATGTTCCAGCATCGCAATCCTTGATTTATGCCTTTGATGCCAATGCCGATAATCGTAAAAATCAGGATGTTGGATTAGATGGTTTAACTAATGATAAAGAAGCGGCTATTTATTCAAATTTCAACAGTCAACCAGACCCTGCAGCTGATGATTACACTTTTTATTTAAACACCTCGGGTTCTATTTTAAATAGATATAAAAATTATAATGGATTAGACGGAAACTCAGCAGTAGATATTAATGATGCTAATAGAGGTTCGTCAACTCTTCCTGATGCTGAAGACATTAATCGCGATAATACGATGAATACGATTAATGCTTATTATGAGTATAGTATTGATATGAATCCCAATATAGATGTTGGTTCCAAATATATTACTGATGTTAGAAAAACAACACGGCTTTTACCCGACGGTACTAGTACTCCTGTTCGATGGATTCAATTTAAAATACCCGTTTCGCAACCCGAAAACACTATTGGGAATATTTCTGATTATAGATCCATTCGTTTCATGAGAATGTTTATGACTGGTTTTAATGATCAAGTTACCATGCGATTTGGTTCTCTAGATTTAGTGAGAGGCGAATGGAGACGCTATACAAAAACTTTGGATGTAAACGATACTGATGTTGATGATGATGGAACTGATTTAGACGTTCTAGCAGTTAATGTTCAGGAAAATGAGCAACGATGTCCTGTGAATTACATTGCACCACCGGGTGTTCAACGCGAACAATTGTTGAATAACAATACCGTTATTAATCAAAATGAGCAATCACTTTCTTTAAGAGTTTCTGGTGATGGTTTAGAACGCGCAGATTCTAGAGCTGTATTCAAAAACGTGAGTGTTGATATGCGTCAATACAACAAATTGAAAATGTTTTTGCATGCTGAATCTTTACCATACGAATTTGCTTTAGAAGATAATCAAATGGTTGGATTTATTCGTTTTGGAAATGACTTTACCGATAATTTTTATCAAGTAGAGATTCCTTTAAAAGTAACCTTAAATTCAAATTGTTCTCCTTTGACTGCAGAAGCGGTTTGGCCTGAAGAAAATGAAATTGATTTGTCTTTAGCATTATTAACTAAATTGAAAGGCAGAGCAAGAGGTATAGATCTAAATACGTTGCCGCCAGATGGTATATATTATCAAGATGAAGATGAACTTGATTCGTCTCTTTCAGGTAAAATCAATAAATTAAGATTAGGGATAAAAGGAAATCCAAATTTTGGTTTGGTTCGTACCTTGATGGTAGGGGTAAAAAACAATACCATTAGAGAAGATCTCAAAGGAGAAGTATGGTTTAATGAGCTTCGAATAGCTGATATGGATAATAATGGCGGTATGGCTGCATTATTAAATATAGATGCGAATTTGGCTGATTTTGCTACAATATCGGCTACAGGAAAAAAATCAACTATAGGTTTTGGAGCTCTAGAACAAGGGCCAAACGAAAGAAGTAGAGAAGATAGTCAACAATATAATATAGTGACCAATATCAATTTAGGAAAATTATTGCCAGTAAAATGGGGAATTAATTTGCCTTTTAATTATGCTGTTGGTGAAGAAAAAATCACCCCTGAATTTGATCCTTTTTCTCCAGATCTTAAATTAAGAGAATCAATAGATATAGCTTCCAACAAGGCTGAAAGAGATAATATTGAAAATAGAGCACTAAATTATACCAAAAGAAAAAGTATTAATTTCATTGGAGTTCGAAAACAAAAAGCAGCAGATAAAACAGCTCATGTTTACGACCCTGAAAACTTTACTTTTTCTCAATCTTATAATGTTGTCGAGCGACATGATTATGAAATTGAAGATTTTGTTGATCAACAATCCAATACAGCAGTTGATTATTCTTATGCCTTTAAGTCGAAACCAGTTGAACCATTAAAAGAAGTTAGTTTTTTACAAAAAAACGATTATTGGAAATTGTTAAGTGATTTTAATTTTAACTATTTACCCACTAATATTTCGTTTAATAGTAATATCATTAGACAATATAACCGTCAACAGTTTAGACAGGTCGATGTACAAGGAATTGGACTTGATCCTTTGTACCGAAGAAATTTTTTATTCAATTATCAATATGGATTTAATTATGATTTGACAAAGTCACTAAAATTGAATTACACGGCATCATCCAGTAATGTTGTCAAAAACTATTTGAATGAAAATGATGAGCCAATAGATAGTTTTAGTATTTGGGATAGTTATTGGGATAGCGGCGACCCTAACCGTCACGTACAGCAATTGGTGGTTAATTATGACCTTCCATTTGATAAAATACCATTTTTAAGCTTTGTAAAGGCTAATTATTCACTAACAACCGATTATAGCTGGCAACGTGCCTCTAATGCTTTGTCGGCACAAGTTATTAATGGTATTACTTATAATTTGGGGAATACCATTCAAAATTCAACTGCTCAGAATTTGACAGCCACATTCAATATGGATACCTTTTATAGTTATTTAGGCTTGAACAGTGGAAAAAAATCAAAACCTAAAATTAAAGCCGCCGCCCCCAAACCTGGAGAAAAAGTGGTGAATAATACGGTTCAAAATCAAAGTAGCAATCCTTTTGTTGATGGAGTATTAGGGGTATTAACCAGTGTAAAAAACATACAAATTAATTACACTCAAAATCAAGGAACATTATTGCCTGGATTTACCCAAGGGGTTGGTTTCTTTGGTTCGTCTAAACCAACATTGGGTTTTGTTTTTGGAAGTCAAGATGACGTTCGCTATGAGGCCGCCAAAAGAGGATGGTTAACGGATTATCAAGATTTTAATCAAAACTTCACTCAGGTCACCAATAGGGTATTTAAAGGCACAGCTAATGTCGATTTATTTCCAGACTTTAAAATAGATCTAACTTTAGATAGGTCTTATTCTAATAACTTCTCAGAGCAATATGATGTTTCTGACAAAGATAATAATGGTGTACTGGATGGGATTTTAAATTATAATTCTAGATCACCTTACAGCACAGGAAACTTTTCGATATCTACTGTTTTAATTAATTCAGCCTTTTCTACAAGTGATGCCAATGGTTCAGCTGCTTTTGATGATTTTAGAGATAATAGATTAATAGTAGCAAATCGTTTAGCTACACAACGAGGAATAGATATCAATAATCCGATAAATATCGATGCTGAGGGCTATCCAAAAGGTTATGGTAAAAATAATCAAGCCGTTTTATTACCTGCTTTCTTAGCAGCCTATTCAGGCAAAGATGCCTCAAGTGTTTCTACTGGAATATTTAGAAGTTTCCCTATTCCGAACTGGACAGTAAAATATGGTGGTTTAATGCGCTATGAGTTTTTCAAAAATATTTTCAAAAGATTCTCTTTACAGCATAGTTACAAAGCATCGTATACGGTGAATCAGTTTAGATCTAATTTCGAATTTGATAAAACACCAGGCGGAGTTGATGCTAGTGGCAATTATTTTAACGAAACCATTATGTCTAATATCAATTTGGTAGAACAATTTAACCCGTTGGTTCGTTTGGATTTTGAATTAAAAAGTTCCCTAAAAGTGCTTACCGAAATTAAAAAAGACCGAGCATTATCTATGAGTTTTGATAATAATTTATTGACCGAAGTAAAAGGAATTGAATATGTGGTGGGGCTTGGCTATCGATTTAAAGATGTAATTTTCTCGTCAAGACTAGCTGATAATCCCTCAGGAGTTATTAAAAGTGATATAAATATGCGCGCTGATTTTTCGTACCGAAATAATCAAACTATTGTAAGATATTTAGATTATGACAATAATCAATTAGCAGGAGGGCAAAACTTATGGTCTTTAAAACTTACGGCTGATTATTCGTTTAGCAAAAACTTGACAGCGATATTTTATTATGACCATTCGTTTTCTAAAGCGGTTATTTCGACTACATTCCCACTCACCAACATTCGTTCTGGATTTACCATTCGCTATAATTTTGGAAATTAATTAAAGTTTTGGCACAATCTGTTTAATAATAAAATTAGAAATAATACTTTTGAAAAAAATCTGCTCCCGAAGCTTCGGGACTAAAATCTAAATGAAAATGAGCATACCAGCTAATTTAAAATACACTAAAGACCACGAATGGGTTAGCCTTGAAGGCAATATTGCAACAGTAGGAATTACTCATTTTGCTCAAAAAGAGTTAGGAGACATAGTATATGTCGAAGTTGAAACTTTAGACCAAACCCTAGAAAAAGATGAAGTATTTGGTACTGTGGAGGCTGTAAAAACAGTTTCTGATTTATTCTTGCCTTTGTCAGGTGAAATCATCGCCTTTAATGAAGACTTAGAGAGTACGCCAGAAAGTGTCAATTCAGATCCTTATGGAACGGGATGGATGATTAAAATCAAAATTTCAAATAGTGCTGAGATTGATACTTTACTTTCAAGCGAGTCCTATAAAGAATTAATTGGTGCTTAAACAATTTTATTTTGGAGCTGCTGTTTTTTGGACAGGAATAATAACGTTCCTTTCTTTAGTTCAATTTAATGATTTGCCTTTTAAAAGTGTTTCCAGTATTGATAAAATAGTTCATGTTTTTTTTCATTTTGTATTTACAATTCTTTGGTTTTTGTATTTCGATAAAGCAATAACGAGAATGAATTTTTTAAAACCATTGTTGGTTTCAATAGTGTTTTCATTATTTTTCGGAACTTTAATTGAAATTCTGCAAGAATCTTTTACAATTTCAAGACATGCTGATTTGTATGATGTTTTTGCAAATCTATCTGGGGCAACTCTTGCGGCTATTTTGATAATTTGTTTTTATGGATACATAAATAGGATTAAAATTTAATTTTATAAGGGATTATAAATAATTAAAATTCTGATTGCGAATAGTAATTTTCAAAAATAAGTACTATGAAAAAAGCTTTACTCACATTATTGTTGTTTTTTTGCTCATTATTTAATTTTGCTCAAGATGTAAAATCACAAACAACTTCATTAGAACACTTTCCTGTTTTTTCTAACTGTACAAATCTCCAAGCGAATGATCTTGAAAATTGTTTCTACAAAGAAGTCCAGCTTCTTATTTTTCAAAATTTTCAAGTACCAGAAAGCCTAAAACAAATAAATTATAAAGGCGAAATAAAAGTTCTATTTGAAGTCAATAAAACCGGTGCTTTTAAAGTTATTTATGTTGGCTCAGAAGAGGAAAGTTTGATTCAAGAAACACAAAGAATTTTTTATAATTTTCCCATAATTGAACCCTCAACCTATAATGGAAACCCTACCTATTCTAGGTTTAATAGTATCATATCCATACCTTTAAAAGACCCTCAAGAAAGAGCAACTGAAGTTAAAATTACTGCTTCAATTTCAACAATAGAAAAAAAAGCACTAACGGAATTAGAGGATATTGTCTATAAAAAATTCAATGCTCCTCAGTTCGAGAGTCATTTAAACATTCCTTTTTCACATAGTTATTATTCCCAATTTGATGCTGCAATAAACCAAGTGGGTAGTAACAATCATACGGGTTCTAAGCCTTATACATATACCGAGGTTTCAAAATATTACAACCTGAATGCAGAAAATGATAAACTCAAGAAAAAAGCTTCGGATTGGTTTACTAAAAAGCTTTGGAATGAAAGTTTAGTCGAAATTCAAGGCGATGGCTATTGGTTTACATTAAATCCAATTTTAGATATTCAAGGCGGAAGTGCTACAGGGAATAAAAATGTAAAAACATTTATCAATACACGTGGAATCAATTTCAGAGGTGGTTTAGGGTCGAATATTAATTTTACCACTACTGTTTTTGAAAGTCAAGGTCGTTTCGCTAATTATTTCAATCGATATGCTCGTTCTATCCAGCCCGATGGTGGAAATCCAGCTATTATACCCGGAATGGGAATTGCCAAAGCCTATAAAGCAGATGCTTTTGATTTTCCTTTGGCAGAAGCTAACTTAACTTTTACTGCCAATCAGTTTTTTGACTTGCAATTGGGTTATGGTCGAAATTTTATTGGCGATGGGTATCGTTCTTTGCTAGAAAGTGATGGTGCTAGTCCGTATCCTTATTTTAAAATCAACACCAAATTTTGGAAAATAAAATACACCAACACCTACACTTGGCTCAAAGATGTTCGTCCAGAAGTGATTCTTGAAAAAACTTATGCCAAAAAATTTGTTGCCAATCATTATTTGAGTTGGAATGTTTCGAACAAATTGAACCTCGGTTTCTTTGAGTCGGTAATTTGGTCTGATAGCAACAATAGAGGTTTTGATATGAGTTTTGCCAATCCTATTATTTTTTATCGTTCTGTCGAATTTGCATCGTCTTCAAGAACTGGTAATGCCATGCTTGGCTTGACCACAAAGTATAAATTCAACAATCAGGTTAACTTTTACGGACAGTTTCTTTTAGACGAATTTTCATTAGGCGATATACAAGCGGGAGAGAAAAGTTGGAAAAATAAATTTGGCTATCAGTTAGGTGCTAAATATTATAATGCTTTTCATATCGATAATTTGCTCTTGCAATTGGAATACAATCACGTCCGACCTTATGTATATTCTCATAGCGACCCTATTACAAATTATGGACACAATAATCAAAGTTTAGGACATCAATGGGGAGGCAATTTCAAAGAATTTATTGCTATTGCTAGGTATCATTCGGGACGTTTTTTTGCTGATTTCAAACTCACTTCGGGAGTGCGAGGTTTAGATTTTGCCGATTCAGGAGCAAATTCTAATTATGGTAGTAATATTTATAGAGATTATGAATTAGATCGCTATGCCGATTCTGGAGTAACGGTTGGGCAAGGAAATAAAACGAAAGTATTGATTACCGATTTACAAGCGGGTTATTTGATAAATCCAGCTACTAACTTAAAGCTTTTTGGTAGTTTAATACATAGAAATTTTAATCCATCACAAGACACTTTGACAACCTTTAAGGAAAGCACCACTTGGTTTTCATTGGGGATTCGCTCTGATGTGTTTAATTGGTATTTTGATTATTAAATCTTGGTTTGGATAATTTAGGAAAATCAATTCAAGATAATTTTGTCTTTTGTAATGTGAGCAGAAGTGAAAATGTAGTATTGTTTTTATCATTTAATATTTGTTATATTGCGTTATGATAGAAATTACATTTGAAGAACTTGAAAAATTTTTGCTTGAAACAGAGTTTGATTATCAACCAGGCCAAATTGAGATTAGCTTTCCTATCATACAAAGAATACATAGAAGATTGCAGCAAGGAAATTCGTTTAGTATAATAAAGACGAGAAATGGTAGAATTGTAGATGGGCATCATCGATATATCTGTCATAAACTGTTACAGCTCATGCCAGAAACTACTGATGGTGGCGCAAATAGCCATCAAGTTGAATTTGTTTGGAGAGATGTTAATCTAACGATTGATGATTATGATGATGAAGATGCAAGAATAAGATTTACAGAACGTTATGATAAATGATAAGGTAAAAAAGAGCATGTATTTGTAGTATATAATGAAAAAAGATATACTTTTGTAACATGTTAATTTTACTAGACATAGATGGTGTAATGGTTCCTACTACTACTTGGAAACCCACAGAGATATTATCTGATGGGTTTGCAAACTTTAGTAAAAGAGCTATATCTAATCTTCAGACTATTATTTATAATACTGGAGCAACTGTTTTATTAACTACATCACATAAGTCCAGATATAGTAATTCTGAATGGGAAAAAATATTTAAAACAAGAGGAATTATAACCAATATAAGCACTCTTGAACCTAATGAAAATCATTTAAATAGAAAAGAAGAAATACTTAGATGGTGTACTAAAGCAAAACCTTTAGAAAATTTTGTAATATTAGATGATGATAAATCACTAAATGGTTTGCCTGAATGTATTAAAAGTAAAACTATTGTTACTAGTGGAACAGTTGGATTAACTATTGATGAAGCAAAAGTTGCAATTGATATATTGAGAAAACAAGAATTTGTAATAGCATAAGTTGTTTAAGTTGAAAACATAAAGAGGCTGTCTCAAAATAAAAATAGACCCCTCTTCGAAGTCTCCCGACTTCGAAGCAACAAGTATAACAAAAAACCCAGCAATTGCTGGGTTTTTGTATAAAGAACGGGATGTTTACACTGCCATTTTAGGCACTTGATTAAAAGAAAAAGAAGATACTTCGGTTTGGTGTTTAGCGTGTTCAATAGTCATTGAGACAATGTTGCCGTTCTCGTCTAATTCAAGAAGCGTGTTTTCGTTTATGTCTTTAGCCTCCACTATTTTATGGTCATTAAAATAAACCAAAAGGGTGTCAGTATCGTCAAAGTAAGTAACTTTCATAATTCATTAGGTTTAAAGTTTCTATCAAAAAAAGCGTTGTGAATGGTTAAATAATCTTCTAAAATAATAATTCTCAAATATTTATCAACTTCATCAATATATCCTCATCTTCTAATTCTTCCTTCGGATTGTAAGACTTCAAAAAGAGGATGGTGGAAAACGAATTCAATCCATTCTAATTTAATGTCTTTTCTATCGTCTCTTTCTTATGTAAGCAAAAAGTACTGGGTAAATTTCATTTATACAGTTTGATTTTTCTCATACAAAGAGAAACAAAAATAGTATTTTTTATGATTTGTTTTTTGCCTAATCCCTTTTGATGCACTACTTTTGCCAAAGTTATTACAAAGCAATTATACTTTAGCATTGAGCGCAATATCAAATACCATTTCTATACAATCCATATTTACTGATTTCAAAGCCATTACTAAGGCTGGATTGGCAATTAGCGTTTTGTTTTCGTCTATTGCGGGTTATTTATTAGGGTTTGATGATGCCAATCCGTTTAGCTGGATGGTATTGTTGAAACTTTCAATCGGCGGGTATTGTATGGTAGGTGCATCGAATGCGTATAACCAAGTGATTGAAAAAGAGTTGGATGCCTTGATGGATCGAACTAAAAACAGACCCGTTACCTCAGGAAGAATGTCACCCAATGTCGCCTTGGTTATTGCTAGTTTTTTGACGCTAATAGGAATTGTTTTGTTATACACCATCAATCCAAAAACAGCGATGTTTGGGGCGATATCCATATTTTTATACACGAGTGTGTATACACCATTGAAAACCATGACTTCATTGTCGGTTTTTGTGGGTGCTTTTCCAGGAGCAATTCCTTTTATGTTGGGTTGGGTGGCTGCAACAGGAAATTTTGGGATCGAAGCTGGCACCTTATTTTTAATTCAATTTTTTTGGCAATTCCCTCATTTTTGGGCAATCGGTTGGTTTTTATATGAAGATTACGAAAAAGCGGGTTTTTTTATGTTGCCAACGGGTAAGAAAGATAATGGCACTGCCTTACAAATTATTTTATATACCGTCTGGTTAATTATTGCATCCGTTTTGCCTGCTTTAGGCTTGACAGGTCAATTGTTTATATCGCCAATTGCAGCACTATTGGTTTTTTTAATCGGACTTTGGATGCTTTTTTATGCGATACGTTTGTACCAATTAAAGAGCGCAAAAGCGGCTAGAACTCTAATGTTAGTTAGTGTTTCATACATTACCCTGTTGCAATTAATTTATATATTTGACAAAT
Source organism: Flavobacterium sp. (assembly GCA_031383535.1). Classification (GTDB taxonomy): domain Bacteria; phylum Bacteroidota; class Bacteroidia; order Flavobacteriales; family Flavobacteriaceae; genus Flavobacterium. The sequence continues at coordinate 28,342 of JANMZS010000123.1, read as the reverse complement.
TTTTAAGATAATTATGGATACAACGATGAGTCCTCAAGAAGAAAAAGCAAGATCAGACCGATCTTATAAGTTACTTCTATTATTCGCCATGATAAGCATGACGATGATGTTTGCTGGATTGACAAGTGCTTTTGTAGTGAGTAAATCTAGAGCAGACTGGTTGAAAGATTTTCAATTGCCCATAGCATTTTATTTTAGTACTGCTGCAATTATAGGTTGTAGTATTACTTTTCATTTGGCTAAAAAGTCAATTCAAAAAGACAACCAAAAGGCTACAACTACTTTTCTTTTGTCAACTTTGGCATTAGGGATTTTGTTTGTCTTTTTACAATTTATAGGGTTTGGACAAGTGGTTGCTAACGGGTATTATTTTACAGGATCCGAAAGCTCTATTACCACAACTTTTCTGTATATTGTTACTCTAGTCCACTTGTTACATCTTGCTGGTGGAATAATTTCGCTTTTAATTATTATTTATAATCATTTTAAACAAAAATACAATTCAACTCAAACCATTGGAATTGAGCTAGGTGCGATGTATTGGCACTTTCTTGATATATTGTGGGTGTATTTGTTTTTATTTTTATATTTCTTTAAATAAGAAAAAAATGTAAATTTGTGAACTTTTTAACGAATAACTTTTATGGGAACAGTTACTACTGCAAATAGTGGAGATAAAACTTGGGGAGGCGCCAATGAACCAATGGCAGCAAGTTATGGCAAATTAATGATGTGGTTTTTTATCGTGTCTGATGCTTTAACATTTTCAGGATTTTTGGCCGCTTACGGTTTTTCAAGATTTAAATTTATAGAAACTTGGCCTTTGGCTGACGAAGTTTTTACCCACTTTCCATTTATGCATGGGGTTTCGGCACCCATGTATTATGTGGCATTTATGACTTTTATTTTGATTTTTTCATCGGTAACAATGGTTCTTGCTGTTGATGCTGGGCATCAAATGAAAAAAAATAGTGTTGTTATTTATATGTTCTTGACCATTATTGGTGGTTTGATATTCGTAGGTTCTCAAGCTTGGGAATGGAAAAATTTCATTAAAGGCGAGTATGGTGCTATTGAAACAAAAGGAGGAAGCTTACTGCAGTTTGTTGATGCTGAAGGGCATCGTGTAGCATTGGCTGATTTTGCAGCTACTTTACCCGAAGAGCGTGAGCAATTGACAAGAAGCAAAGGAAGATGGTTTATGGAAGAAGAAAGCTTACCAACTTATTCTGTTGCGGAAGTTCAAGCAGGTTTCAAAGCACATCCCGATTTGTTGATTAGAACAGAGCATATTAACGCTCAAAAGAAAAAAACAATCCTCTCTAGAAAAGATTCCGAAACACGTTTAGCCGATGCAAGTCTTGTTGTTGAAGGGGCTAACTTGGTTAGAAATGAATATGGTAGCAAACTATTTGCTGATTTCTTTTTCTTTATTACAGGGTTTCACGGGTTTCACGTATTTTCAGGAGTTATCATCAATATTATCATCTTTTTTAATGTTTTATTAGGAACTTATGAAAAGAGAAAAAGTTATGAAATGGTAGAGAAAGTAGGGCTTTATTGGCACTTTGTCGATTTGGTTTGGGTATTTGTATTTACAGTTTTCTATCTAGTTTAATTTACTAAAAGTTATCATTATGTCACACGAGCACGTATCGAATACAAAAAGAATCTGGACGGTTTTTGGAATATTATCTGTAATAACAATAGTTGAGGTATTTTTTGGAATTTTAAAACCAGAAGTTTTACACCTACATAGTTTTTTGAGTTTGAATCTGTTAAATTGGTTGTTTATTATCTTAACCCTTGTTAAGGCTTATTATATTGTTTGGGCATTTATGCACATGGAAGGCGAAAAATCAACTTTAAGGAATGCCGTGGTTATTCCAGTAATTTTCTTAGTGGTCTATTTGCTTTTCATTCTTTTGACCGAAGCAGATTATGTGTTTGAGGTTTTTAAAAATTCCACCATTAAATGGAATTTTTAACAAAATATTAATTCAAAAAAAAGGTACGCTTTGCGTGCCTTTTTTTATTTTTGTACATTCTTATTTAGGTAAAAATCATGAAAAAAAATAGTGTTCTTTTTGTTCTTTTTATTTTGCCTATTGTAGCTTATCTCTTTTTTGCTTCGGGTATAAATAGTTACACCAAACTACCTGTTATTACTTCAAAAGTTGCTGATTTTGGTGCTTGGAAATCATTAAAGAATGAAAAAGTTTCCTTGAATAATAAAATTACGATTCTTGGTTTTTCAGGCTATACGATTTTAAAAAATAGAGGAAATTTATTCAACCTAAATCAAAAAATTTACCAGCAATATCATACATTCAAAGATTTACAATTTGTGATGATTTGTCCTTTGGGAACAGAAAAGGATGCCAAATCAGTTTTGGATGCACTGGGTGCTTTTACGGATGTAAGCCAATGGCATTTTGTTTTTGCTCAGCCAAATGAAATAAATAACTTTTACAAGAATTTAAAATTAGTAGGAACACTTGATGCTAATTTAGGAACTCCTAATGTTTATATTTTAGACAAAGCCAGAAATCTTAGAGGCAGAAAAGAAAAGAAAGGATATAAGGAAGGGTACAACACCTTTAAGCCTGCTGATTTGAGTAATGAAATGTTAGATGATTTTAAAGTTATTCTCTATGAATACAGAGCTTCGCTTAAAAAGAATCATAATGCGACCAAACAACTTTAAACAATAGACTAATGCTTAAAAACAAATCCTATATTGGAATTTCATTTGTCATTCTAATCTTCGGAATCTATGCTGTTCCAAAAATAATGGATAGAATTCAAAATAACGAAATTGTAAAAGGAGATCGATTAGATAAAGTATCAAATGTGGCTGAGGCTAACAAAAGTTTAGTTAAAATTGGTCCAGCACCAAAATTTGAACTCATCAATCAAGACAATAAAAAAATCTCTAACCAATCCTATAAAGGAAAGGTGTATGTTTTGGAATTTTTTTTTACGACTTGCCCTTCTATTTGTCCAAAAATGAACTTGAGTATGCTTTCGATTGAAAATAAGTTCTTTGGCAACCCTAATTTCGGCATAGTTTCAATCACAATAGATCCAGAACATGATACGCCAAAAGTATTGAAATCTCACAAGGAATTATTAGGTGTTAAATCTTCTAATTGGAATTTTTTAACTGGCGATAAGAACTCTATTTTAGATTTGTCAAACAAAGGATTTAATCTGTATGCTGGTGAAAACAGTAAAGTTAATGGTGGTTTTGAACATTCGGGATTGTTTGCATTAATAGATAAAAATGGAAATATAAGATGCCGAAAAGATAATTTTGGCAACCCAATTTTATACTACGATGGTTTAGATAAGCAAGGAGTTTGGGACATTCAGCAAGATATAGCCATTTTATTAAAAGAATAATTTATGGAAAAAAATACAATAGAAACAAAATATAACAAATGGATACTTATTTTATCTATACTAATTCCGGTGGCTGTAGCGGTACTTTTTAAAGTTAAACTCAAAGATTTAGGTTTTGATGTTGCACCATTACCTGTTTTACCACCTATTTATGCCACAATTAATGGTATTACGGCACTAGTTTTAATTGCAGCCGTTGTTGCTATTAAAAACGGAAATAGAAAGTTACACGAAAATTTGATGAAATTTGCCATTGGCTGTTCTCTAGTTTTTTTGGTGCTGTATATTGCCTACCACATGACCACCGATTCTACCAAATTTGGCGGAACCGGAGCGATAAAATACCTTTATTATTTTATTCTATTGTCACACATTGTTTTGTCAATATCAGTGATACCGTTAGTTTTGATTACTTACATTTGTGCTTTGGCAGAGCGATTCGACAAACATAAAAAAATAGCCAAAATCACATTTCCAATTTGGCTCTATGTCGCCGTTACGGGAGTTATTGTTTATCTAATGATTTCGCCGTATTATGGTAACTAAAGTTAGAAGTCAGGAGTTAGAAGTTAGAAGAGGGAAGTTGGAAGTTGGAAGTGAGTTAGAGGTTAGAAGTGGGAAGTTAAAAGTGGGAAGTAGAAGAAGGAAAGTGAAAAATCTTTGTACTTTGTACTTTGTACTTTTTTCTTTTTTCTTTTCTCTTTCTGCTAACGCTCAATGTGCGATGTGTCGTGCTGCTCTAACAAGCGAAGGCAATAAAGCCAAGGCAGAATCGGTTAATGACGGTATTGTGTATCTGATGGTCATTCCTTATGTGCTTGTTGGGATAATAGGGTATGTTGTTTATAGGATGTATACTAGGAAAAATAAAAAAGGATAGTTTTTTTTAAACTATCCTTTTTTATTTTGTAACTATTTGTTATACCAAATATTATTATATTTTAATCCAATCTTACGTCCCCGTTTGTCACGCTTTAAAGCGTCCCTACTCTCGTGCGTTGCGACTCCTACGGAGTGACAAATAGTATTTTGTTTTGGACTATTTTATATGCGTTTTTGGTATTATATTACGTTAAACCTCTATTCTCACCAAAATCGCATCATTTCCTATAAGTTTTTGACTTTCAAAAAGAACAATTGTTTTATTTTCAACTTTTTTAAACGATGCCTCTAAAGGTTGGTTGTTAAGGCTAACTTTGAGACTTAGAGCAGTTTTCCCCTCGGGTAATGACAGTTCTATTTGTTGAATCATTAATTTTCCAAAGGCAATTTTTAGGCTGTTGGTTTGCGAAGTTGCTGTTCTGGTTTGTTGCAAACTTCCCCAAGCTTCAGTTGCCGTAAAAGCGGCTTTAAAATTTTCGGGATTCACTTTTGGGTCAAATCCAATTTGCCCTTTTGGTCCGTTGTAGGTAAAGCCACAGGCAGCGATAAAGGCGCCATAACTTGCCATCGCTCTGGAGTAATGATCGCTGCATTCTATTTCGTTATACGGATTTCTTTTTGTGGCACCATAACGCTCGTGTACGGCTTTCACAAGAGATAAACCATAATCCAATTTGTCTTCCCAAATCATATGGCTGGCGAGTTGATGTTCGAAACCGGTCATAACTTCATTGAAATAGCCAAATTGCCAGTGTTTTTCCCAATCATCCCTTTTTCCGCCAAGCGGCCAAGTACACATTACCAAACCAGCATCGCCAGCAAGTGCATACGGGCGACCATTATTTTTAGGCGAAATGCTATCTCTTAGCAATCCCATATCGGGAACAAAATTATATTTCCATAATGATTCTAAGGATTTGCTTATCATTTCTTTATTGTACAAGCGACCTAGCCCAAGTTGAAAAGCCCAACTTTGTCCAAAAACCTGATCAATATAACATCCTGAACCGATACCAATGGCGTTTTTATGTTTTGGATCTTCATTCTGAATGAAAAATTCGCCGTTAAACAATTTTTCTATATTTTTTTTACCCGCTTCGAGTATTGCTGCATATTCTTTTTCGGCTTTGGTATCCTTCATGGTGATAGCCATTTCTACCGAAGAAGCCAATGCTGCCAAGTACAAAGAGGTGATAACGGGAACATTCCCATACCATTCCGCATCAAGCGTGTTGTGTTGTTCGCCAAAAATGGTACCGTTGGCTTCGCCGTCTTCAGCATCTAAATTGATTAAATACTGTAAAGCGAGTTTTATCTTGTCCCAATTTTTTTCCAAAAAGGAAGTATTATTTTCTGATATCAAGTAATCACGATAGGATCTTAATACAACTCCAGCTTGTCCATCTGCGGCATATTTGTTGGCTAATGATCCTCTAAAGTCAATGCCTCCAGAGATAGTATCTATTACAGCAAAATCAGTTTTTTCTCTTAAATTTTTTTCTAGTTCAGGGAATAACCGCCCTAATGCTTGTGCATAATGCCAAACGTGAGTACAAGTTCCAGAACAACATCCTATTCCTTCCCAACCCCAAAAACGACCGTCTTCCAGCAAGAAACTCGTTTCTGTTGCCAAAATAGAAGTATTGGCAAAAGTTCGGTTTAAAAACCAATGGGGTAGGGTGGAATCTTCATAAAAGCAGTTTTTCCATGCTATGGTTTTTTGATATAAAGCATCATAATTTTTGGCAATTTCTGTTGCTACTGCTGCGGCATTCTCAAAACGTTTGCTGTAATATCGCCCTTTATTTTCTCCTTTTGATTTTTCGTTTTGAGGGAGCGTTAGATTGGGGAAGTACCAACTGATGATAAATGTAATTTCTTTTGATTCTCCAGGTTTTAATTTTACGGTTTTACTTAATACACCACACAATTGTTCTCCGTGATGGGCTTCGGCGATGGTTTGCTCGTTTTCTGGAAAAAGAATATTACCGTCTATTGTAACTCCAGCTTCTGCTTTACATTTTTTACCCGACTTATAAAGCATTAATGCCATATTTCCGTAATCTTTTTGTTTTTTAAGGGCTTCAGAATTGGTAGTTGAAGAACAGGATAAAACCGTATTTCTAGATTCTTTTTTGATGGTATTGACCAACTTTACCTCTTTGTTGTTTTTAGTATTGTTTAACACCGCATTTTCTAACCAACCCGAAAGTTCGACACTTGCTTTTGTGTCACTAGTATTGGTAACCTTGAAACGCATAATCGTGGCAGGATAACTAGACGCGGCTACATCCAAAGGAACGAAGGGTGAAAAAGATTGCAAATCAATTTCTATTGGTAATGTAGCATCTCGATAGCTTATTTCAGCCATTGGATATTGTCCTTTGAAAGTAATGTCATTAAATCCTTTGAAGTCCAGATTTTTTTTCCAAGTATTTTTTTTCTGTGTTATTTTAATACCAAATCCTTGTTCAAAAGGATATTCTGGAGCGACAGGAAAAATAAAATTAGCTCCATCTCTGGGTTTTATCTCTTTTTTGCCTTGCCAATTTGTATAGGTTTTATCAACTATTCCTTCTTTAGTTTTGTTAAAAATATCCCAAAGCCAAAGCTTACCATCGCCACCCAAATAGACAGTACCAGAACATATTCCACCAATAGGCATTCCGATATAGGCTAACTCTTTTCCTTTATACACCTCGGCTTGACCTCGTTCATACAAACTTTTATACCACTCGGGTGATAGTCCTTTATCAATTGGAATGGAATAGTCAGATTTTGAATTGCTCATTCCGAAAGCTGGAAAACCTATTAAAACTCCTCCTGTTGCCAATCCCATTGCTTTTAAAAAATCTCTTCTAAGAACACCATTTTCTATTGGAGTAGTAGTAACCTCTTTTGGTGAACAACAACCAGAATTTGGGTCACAAGTTTTGTTATCTAATGAATCGCTCATCTCTTTATTGTTTTGCATTTAGGTTGGTTCTTAGATTTTTTTCAGCTTCGGCATTCCAATACCCACATTCTAATTGAAAAAATACTGAGGTATATGGAATTGCTAATTTTGTTTTTATGATTAAAACATCGAATAGTTCAGCAGATTTATCGAGTTCGCCAATGATTTCTTCGTGTAATTTTGTGTTCAGTTTTTTTGTATTTAGAATTTTGTTCAGTTCAAGTCGGTAATTTTCAATTCCTTTGGCATCTTTTTCATCCACAAAAGCCATTTCTTTATCGACAAAAATGTTGGCTTGAACGTGCGCTGTTTTTTCGATAGACTCTTGAACAAATTTCACTACTTCTAGTTGATTGGCATCAACTGTAATGGTTTTTATGGCTGGATTGCTTTGTTTAGGATAGGCTCCATCTGCCACTACAATCCAATTTCTATGACCAAATAATTGAATGGTATTTTTTACTTCGGTTTGCCAATTCTTAGATTCTGTGACTGAATTAACATCCTGTTCCTGAACTTCTTTTGAGCAGGAAAATAGTGTTGCCATTAAAATAAATGCTACAATTGTTTTTTGAATCATGGTTTGAGTTTTTTAGTATTGGTTAGGTAGAAATTTATCTTTTCTTGGGTTTTAAAATCTTTCGATACTAATGGTTAAGCCAATTTTGAACTAAGAATTAAATTTTAGTGATGCAAAATACAATCAATTAATTCTAAATGTTAACTCAATTTTATCTGTATTTAATTGTCAATTATCCGTTCAAAATAAAAAAACGAGAAGGAGAATTAACATTGCGGATAGAAGCTTCAAAAATCAATTCTAAAGATAAATATTTTATCTAAATTTTTTTTGTTGAAAATTTTACCTATTTCTTTTCCAGAATCGTCTCCCTCCCTTTTGGGGAGGGCTGGGGAGGGGATCACTTCAACCCATCTACCGACACATTAACGGTGCCATCTACTTTGATAAAAGCAATAATAGCATTGTTCGTTAATTGAATTTTTTGGAATTCAATATTTTCTACTTTCCCATTCACAAAAACGCCTGCCATTGGCGAATAGTTTTGCAGGTATTTCATCATACTTTTTTTGCCTTCTTCCAAATTTGGGATGATGGAATAGCGACAGTTTTCTTGAATTTTCCTTAAAATTAATCCTTGCGCGAGCCAGTTTGCGGTTCGAATTAATTTATTTTTGGTGCCTAAGGCATAATCGAGTTTATCAAAATACAATTCTTTGGTTTGCGAATTGTATTGTGGAAATCCGGTTAAGTAAATTGTCCCTTTTACAGAACCTAAAACATCCAAAGCAACAACCATTTTTCCGTTTTTGTGCCAAATGGCTACATTTTGAACCCTTATTTTTTTACCTCCTGAGCTAAATTCCTCCCCAGCAAAATTCTTCGTCATTATTTTTGATGCTTCCGCATAGGTGGAAACTGCGGTGATGTTAGCTGAAATTAAGTTTGGAATTTTAGATACAGGTTTTAGAATTATTTTTGTTGCGTCAAATTTTGACTCTGGTTTTTTGCCAATCCAGGTTTCCATCGTAGCTTTCATTCCCATATCGATTAGGAAAGTATCGTTTTTGAGTTTGGCTGTAGTCGAATAGATTTCGATAGGAATAATCTGCAACCAACTTTCATAGACTTCATTCATTAAGAAAGGGGTGCAAATCTTTTCTATGGCTGCCAAAACATTGGGTTTAAAGTCCATCGATTTTTCAATAGCAGTATCAATACTTTTCTCGATTTTAGACCTGAAAAGTTTTATCGTTGGATTCATCAGGTACGTAACAGGAACTGTTTTTCCGAGAATAGTTGTGGTAGGGCTTTCGTTCCAGTCTAGTGATTTGAGTTGGGTTTTGGTGCTCAATTTCCAATTGGTCAAAGTCACATCACTCACTAGAGTCACCAAACCATTCAGATTAAATTCCTTGGTTTTATATAAGGATACGCCCAGTGTTTTGGTGCCAATTCGATAGTTAATGATGGCTTTTAGTGGCAGTACCGTTTTGATACTTCCATTCGAATTTTCGGGATTGTTAACGATAGTTATAGGTCCAACTTTCCAAATTTTTATCTCGATATTGTCGTCCTCAATGTTGTTGTCTTCATAAATCAAACCATTCAGGAGTGTGTTGGTTTGATTTTCGACATCTTTTAGTTTTACACTAATGGGTAAATTAATGAAAGAGGGTTGGGATTCATAGACCAAAGGACTGGCGTCATCGGGTTCGGGTTTTAAGGTGGCTATTTTTTGAGAACTGGTACAACCCAATATAAGTAGTGATAACAAAAACGCGAAGGGAATTATTATTATCGTTGTTTTATTTAAAGGGGAAAACATAAAATTAACTTAATTTTTCAATTATTTTCTGTAATTGTCCAATCATATTGTCCTTATCGTTTAGTCTGGCTTCATACAACAACTCTATTTTTTCAGATTTTTCTTTGTTTTCCTGATATAAATGCTCTACTTCTTGATGAGCTATGACTGTTACATTATCGTGGTTATAATTCTGATTATAAATGTTGTTAGGATTAATTTCTAGAATATCATTAACTGGGGTTTCGAGTATTTCTGCTATTTTAAAAAGCCTGTCAACCGACAAAACAGTTTCATTTTTTTCGATTTTAGAATAGGCTGGCTGGCTCATTTCCAGCTTATGAGCCATATATTCGTGAGAATACCCTTTTTGTTTGCGAATGTCTTTTATTTTTTCGAGTATATTTTCCATAACTATAAATTATAATTTATATTGCAAAAGTAATAATTATTATATGATAGTTATAGTTTTGCATGAATTAAATTGTAAGATTTGTAATAACAGAAAAGTTCTCGAGAAACGCACTTTGTTACAACAAAAAAATGTTTAATTTTAAAACTTTAGAAATTATGAATTTAGAAAATTTGAATTTAGTGGAGCTTAATGCTCAAGAAGTACAAGAAGTTGAGGGTGGAATGTGGCCTGGTATTGGTTGGTGGATGGATGTTGGTTTTAGCTATAGTTATACAAAACCTTTACAATATATATAAAGTGTAAGTATAATTTGTCTTATTGAAGATTTCAGATTAAAGGCTGAAATCTTCTTTTTTTTTTAATAAATAACTTTGATTACAATTTAAATAATAACAATTTTATAATGAGCAATATTGACCGTATAAACCAAAAAGCGATTGAAAAAATCAATGTAGCAACAAAAAAACAAAATTTAGTTACATTATTCCGGTTTTTGGTCTTTATTCTATTTGTTGTTGAATTAGGAAGGTATTTGATTTTAAACACTTCGGTTTTTGAACTTATTATAGGAATTATATTCTTTCTTGTTTTTTTATCACTACTTATCACTTCAAGGAATTTATTTGAAACGATTCAGTTTTTTGATGCTGTTAGGAAGGTTTGTTTTGAGATTCAAGATGAGGGCAAAAATAATGTTGACAACACTTTTTTTGAAACAAATAGCACTCATGCATATGGTCAGGATTTGGGAATATTTGGCAATAATTCCTTATTTGAAAAAATAAATCGATGTCAAACAAATTTTGGAAAAAATAAATTGTCTTTTTATTTAGCCAATCATTTGTTGAAAAAAGAGGTTATTATAGAACGCCAAAATGGTATTAAAGAATTATCAGGAAAAGTAGAATGGTGTGTTGATTTTCTGGCAACTACAAAATCTATTGATTTAAATGATGTCGATTTAAAAAAGGAAAAGAAATGGGCTTTTAATTATAACGATTTTAGGCTAAATAAAAAAACGATACGATTATTGTTGATTATAGTCCCGATAATTAATGTGGCTTTGATAATTTTTACAATCTTCCTAAAATCAACACTGTTTAGTACATTGGTTTTTATATTTCTACTACTTATATCTTTCGTTATTAATAGTATTTATGGTAAAACAATCAATGAAATTATTGCTGCAGTTGACAATAAAACAAATGAATTAAAAGGTTATGTTCCGGTTTTGCTGTTAATTGAACAGGAAACATTCATTTCGGAGAACAATATTCAATTACAGAAAAAAATTGCAACCAAAAGCGAAACAACTGCTTCGGTTTTGATCAAAAAATTATCAAAATTAATTGATTCATATAATAATGGTACGATTCAAATTTTTGGAAATATTTTGGATATTGTTTTTTTATGGCGGTTGCAATATGCAACAAAAATAGAAAACTTTATATTCAATAATAATACAGAATTTCCAAAATGGTTTGATGCTATTGCTGAATTCGAGGCTTTAATAAGTCTTAGTCTTTTTGCTTATAAAAATGATGAATTTCATTATCCTAATTGTTTGGAGGATCTTAATGTTGTTCAAGCTGTTAATCTTTCTCATCCTTTGATTCCCAAAGACAAAAGAGTTTATAATGACTTTTCGACAATTCAAAGTAACAATGTAACGATTGTTACAGGTGCAAATATGACAGGTAAAAGTACTTTTTTGCGAAGTGTTGGTATAAATATGATTCTGGCAATGAACGGTTGTCCAGTTTGTGCAGAATCTTTTATGTTTTCGCCAATTTCAATATTTACTAGTATGAGTACAAGCGACTCACTTTCTGACGGGAGTTCTTATTTTAATGCTGAAATACAAAGATTAAAATTGCTTATTGAGAAACTTGAGAATAATGAACCTCAATTTATAATTTTGGATGAAATTCTTAAAGGAACTAATTCTGTAGATAAGTTAAAGGGTTCAGAATTGTTTTTAGAGAAACTCATTAAAATGAAAACTTTTAATACGTGTTTAATAGCAACTCACGATCTTGAACTTACAAAAATGGAAAATTTACACCCTAATAGTGTTATTAATTATTGTTTTGAACTTCATAATAAAGATGGATTACTTGAACCTGATTATAAACTTCAACGAGGAGTAACTAAGAGTATGAATGCAATTGAATTAATGAGAAAGAACAATATAATTGATTAGAATTGCTTATGCCAATTTTTTTTGTAAAAACTGAATATAATGTAGTCTTTGAAAAACAAGCTGATTTTTATAATCAAAAGCATTTTCCTTTATGAACTTAAGTTCAGACCCCATAAACACCCTCGAAAACCTCATTTACAAAAACAAAACCAAAAGTGTTTCCATTTACTTGGCACTAGTTTTGGCAATATTGATAACGCTATTTTTGTTGCCTGTAATCAAGGTTGACATCAGCAACCAAAGTCGAGGCATTATTCGCTCTAAGACAGATAATGTGCCAGTTAATACGATCGTGAGCGGTCGCATTAGTTGGTTGTCGCTCCACAATAATGCGGTGGTCAACAAAGACGATACCCTTATCAAAATAGCTAAAGAAAGTTTGCTCACCGAGAAACAAACACAAAAAAATTTGTCTGGCGCAACACAAATGTCGCTGGAGGATATGACTAACTTGCTTACTAACAAGATTTTGAGTTTAAAAACGACAACCGCCAAAGAAGAATTCTACCAATACCAATCGCACAAAAACGAGTTGCAAAGTAAAGTGGCTCAAACCCAAATAAACTTCAACCGCAGCAAAACACTATTTGACAAAGGCATTATTGCCACTGCTGAACACGAAAAACAATTGTATGAACTTCGTTTTGCCCAACAGGCTTTACAGAGTTTTGAGAGCCAACAAAAATCAACTTGGGAAAACCAAAGGAGAGAATTAGAGGAAAGACTAAAGAGTATAGAAGGTAGCATTTCTAAAATAATGGTCGAAGAGAACAATTATGTGATTTTGGCTCCCATTTCAGGCACTATCGAGAGTTTTTCTGGGCTTCAAGTGGGTTCTTTTCTCAATGCTTCGCAACCCATTGCCAGGATTTCGGCTGTAGACCAACTCATTGTAGAAAGCAACATTTCACCCAACGATATTGGCTTGATCCAAAAAAACCAAAAAGTAAAATTTCAAATCGACGCCTTCAATTACAACCAATGGGGTTTGCTCGAAGGCAAAGTCATCGACATAGATAACAACATTACCATTCAGGGCGAACAAGCTTTTTTTAAGGTGCGTTGTGTTTTGAATTCCACTGAATTGAAACTGCAATCAGGTTATAAAACCAATGTTTCAAAAGGGATGACTCTGACTTCTCGATATATGATTGCACGTAGAAGCCTTTTTGAATTGTTGTTTGACAAAATGGACAATTGGTTAAATCCTAAACAATTAGTAGAATAAAATGGCTTCAGTAAAAATAAAACAACACGACATTAAAGATTGTGGTGCGACTTGTATGGCTTCAATTGGCAATCATTATAAAGTGAATCTTCCTATAGCTCGTATTCGTCAATATGCCAATACTGACAAACGAGGAACAAATGTTCTCGGAATTATTGAAGCTGCCGAAAAAATGGGTTTTATCGCTAAAGGGGTTAAAGGGGGTATGGATGCTATTGATAAAATTCCGCTTCCTGCTATTGCTCACGTGGTGGTGAAAGAACAATTGCACCATTATGTGGTTATTTATTCCGTTTCCTCCCCTTCGGGGAGGTCGGGTGGGGAAATTGTTGTAATGGATCCTGCTTTTGGTAAAATGGAAACCTACACTTTCGAGGAATTTCAAAAAATTTGGTCGGGCGTTTTGATTCTTTTTGCCCAAAATGATGACTTTAGGACTTATAACGAGAAGGTCTCGCCTGTAAAGCGCTTTTGGCATTTGGTGCAACCTCACAAAACTATTTTAGTTCAAGCATTGGTTGGAGCCATACTTTTTACTGTTTTGGGTTTGGCAATGTCTATTTACATTCAAAAAATAACGGATTATGTTTTGGTTGACGGCAATAGGAATTTGCTAAATTTATTGAGCGTTTCAATGATTGTGATTATTTTACTACAAGCCTATATTGGTTCTAAGAAAAGCGTTTTCGTAATGAAAACGGGTCAGTTGATAGATGCCAAATTGATTTTGGGTTATTACAAACATTTACTGCATTTGCCACAACGTTTTTTCGATACGATGCAAATAGGCGAAATTACCTCAAGAATAAATGATGCTGTTAAGATTCGTTCCTTTATTAACGAAGTCGCTATTGAAATGATTGTCAATATTTTTATCGTTATTTTTTCTTTCACGTTGATGTTTACCTATTATTGGAAATTAGCTTTGATAATTTTGTTGGTCATTCCGTTTTATAGCGTCATCTATTTTATTCTGAACAAATTCAACAAAAAAGTAGAACGAAAGATTATGGAAAATGCCGCTGAACTCGAAACACAAATGGTAGAGAGTATTACGCATATTCGTACTGTAAAAGAATTCGGGATAGAAGAATTTTCAAATCTAAAAACAGAAAATCGATTTGTAAAATTGCTTTTTACCACTTACAAATCAGGATTAAATAGTGTTTTTTCAACAACTTCTACGCAGTTTTTAGCCTCCATATTCACGGTAATTTTAATGTGGATAGGTTCAGGTTATGTTATTGACAGAGCTATCACTCCAGGAGAATTATTTTCTTTTTACGCTTTGATAGGTTATTTTACTTCGCCAGTCGCGTCTTTAATTGGGATGAATAAAACAGCTCAAAACGCACTTATTGCAGCTGATAGATTGTTTGAAATAATGGATTTGGAACGAGAAGAAACCGAGAATAAAGTCGAATTGGTGCGAGAAAATATTGGCGATATAATATTCGATAATGTAAGTTTCAGATACGGCTCACGCACTGAAGTTTTTAAAAATTTTAATGCTGTTTTCAAAAAGAATGAAACCACCGCCATTGTTGGCGAAAGTGGCAGCGGTAAAACTACTTTAATTTCGCTATTGCAAAATTTATATCCAATCAAGGAAGGTAAAATAACTATTGGAGATTATGATTTGCAATTCATTCATTACCAAAGTTTACGTAATTGTATAGGGGTAATTCCTCAACAACTTAATTTGTTTTCGGGGAATATTATCGATAATATCGCTTTGGGAGATTCCTTTCCTGATATTCAACGCATTTTGGAACTGTCAAAACAATTGGGAATTACCGAATTTGTTGAGAAATTGCCCAATGGTTTTGAAACCCAAATTGGGGAAAACGGAGCAATGCTTTCGGGCGGACAAAAACAGCGCATCGCCATTGCAAGGGCTTTGTATAAAAATCCAGAAGTTTTATTGATGGACGAAGCAACTTCTTCTTTAGACACTAATGCCGAAAAAATTGTAAAAGAAGTTATTGATAATTTCAAATCACAAGGAAAAACAGTAATCATAATCGCCCATCGATTGAGTACTATTGCTAATGCTGATACAATTCTAGTGATGGATAACGGAGCTATTGTCGAGTCGGGAAATCATCAACAATTGCTAAATCAAAATGGAAAATATTTTGATTTATGGAATAAGCAGAGTTTGATTTAATTTCCTTAGATGTATCTTGTAACAAATTCTAAATTTAATACACTAAGTTTTAATATCAATTTCGTGATGTATTTTTATTTGGTTAAAATCTTCTTTTTTAGAAAAAATTAAATTTGTGTAGTACCTTTGCTACGCTTCTATTCTTAAATGTATGAAAATCAATTTTTTTTCAAGTTTTATTTTATCCGTATTTATCGGATGTTATGCTCAAGCACAAACTAAAAAATGGACCTTAGACGAATGTGTCCGTTATGCGATACAAAATAACATTTCGATAAAGGAAACCGAGTTGGATGCCAAAAATACAGCCATTGACAAGAAAGACGCCAAAGGTAATTTTTTACCCACATTCAATGCCAATGCTTCCCATTCTTGGAATATTGGTTTAAATCAAGACATTACCACGGGATTATTGCGCAACCAAACCACACAATTTACATCCGCTGGCGCTTCTGTAGGCATTGATATTTATAAAGGTTTGCAAAACCAAAACACACTCCGAAAAGCGAATCTTTCGATTATTGCAGCTCAGTATCAAGTAGTGAAAATGAAAGAAGATATTGCGCTTAATGTTGCCAATGCCTTTTTGCAAGTACTTTTTAATCAAGAAAACCTAAAAGTCCAACTAGAACAATTGGCAATAACCGAAAAACAATTGGTTCGCTCGGAAGAATTAGTCAAAGCGGGTGCCATACCAAGAGGCGATTTGTTGGATCTAAAAGCTACAGTTGCTACAAATAATCAGAATGTAGTTACTGCCGAAAATGTGTTGTTGATTTCAAAATTGAGTTTGGCTCAATTGTTACAATTGAAAGACTTTTATGATTTTGATGTTTCGGATGATGCGAGTACAAAGGATGGAAACAACATCTTGAATCAAACACCCAACGCTATTTATGAAAAAGCTAAGGATAATAGAACAGAATTGAAATTAGCCAAAACAAATCTAGAAATAGCCGAGAAAAATGTTGTCATTGCAAAAGGAGCATTTCAACCGAGTTTAGCTGGTTTTTATAATTTTAGTTCAAGGGTTTCAGATGCTGATGGTTTTTCATATGATTCTGAAGGAAAGATTATAGGAACCAAAGGGCCTAACGCTTTTTTTAACCAATTCAGTGATAATAAAGGTCAAACTTTTGGGGCTCAACTCACTATTCCTATATTTAATGGTTTTGCTGCCCGAAACAACGTGGAGCGCTCTAAAGTAAATTTAGAAAAATCAAAAATTGCTGTTCAACAACAAGAATTAGATTTAAAACGAAATGTATATACTGCATTTACGGATGCCAAAGGGGCTTTGAAAACATACGAATCAGCTATTACTGCGCTGGAGGCTAGGAAAGAAGCATTTCGTTATGCTTCCGAAAAATATGCTGTAGGCATGATGAATTCTTTCGATTTCAATCAAGCACAAACGGTATTGTCAAATGCACAATCAGAAGTTATTCGAACGAAATATGATTTTATTTTTAAAATAAAAATACTAGAATTCTATTTCGGAACACCAATCCTAAAAAATTAAGATATAATGTCAAAAAAAACTATTTATTTAATTATTGGTGGAATTATTATAAGTATTACCATACTAATAGCACTTTCGAAAGCGGGAGTTATTGGAAATAAAGATAAAGGAAAATCTATAGAAATTACCAAAGTAAAAGCCACAACCGTTGTAGAAACCGTTTCGGCAACGGGTAAGATTCAACCCGAAATTGAAGTGAAAATCTCATCGGAGGTGTCGGGTGAAATCATATTGCTGAATGTAAAAGAAGGTCAAGTTGTTAAAAAAGGCGATTTATTGGTCAAAATCAATCCCGATTTATACACCTCGGGCTACAATCGTTCTCTTTCGAACTTATCAGGTTCCAAAGCAGGTTTGAGCCAAGCAGAAGCTTCATTCAAAGAAGCAAAGGCAAACTATGACAGGAGCAAAACTTTATTTGAAAAAGGAATTATTTCAAAATCAGATTGGGATAAAGCAGTCGCCACTTTTGAAGTAGCAAAAGCAAGTAAACAAAACGCTTATTATAGTGTTCAAAGTGCTTCTGCTACTGTAAATGAAGCTAAAGATAATCTAGGACGAACCCTAATTTATGCCCCAGCCGACGGAACGATTTCAATGCTAAACGTAGAATTAGGAGAACGTGTTTTAGGAACCCAACAAATGGCAGGAACCGAGATTCTTCGTGTGGCGAACCTTAATAATATGGAAGTGGAAGTCGATGTTAATGAAAATGATATTGTAAAAATTAAAGTGGGTGATTTAGCCAAGGTTGAGGTCGATGCCTATTTGAAGAAACAATTTAAAGGTATTGTAACTAGTATTTCTAACTCGGCAAGTACAGTATTAACGGCAGATCAAGTGACTAATTTTAAAGTCAAAGTAAGAATTCTTAAAGAATCGTATCAAGATTTGTTAGCAGGAAAACCAGATACCTATTCGCCTTTTAGACCTGGAATGACTGCCACTGTCGATATTATTACCAAAACAAAAACCAATGTTTTGGTAGTGCCTATAAGTTCGGTAGTCATAAAATCGGACACTACAGCTGTTAAAGAAAATACTATTGACGAATTATACAAAGAAGAAGAGGCGAAAAAAGCTCCCAAAAACGACAAGAAGTTAGAATGTGTTTTTGTAAAAATAGGGGAGAAGGCTAAAATCCGAATCATAAAAACAGGCATTCAAGATGATGCCAATATTGAAATAATTTCAGGTCTTAAAATTGGTGATGTTGTCATCACGGGACCTTACACCACCGTCTCAAAAGAATTAAATTCTGGGGATAAAGTCTCAACCGAAAAAGTTCTAGAGAAGAAATAGTGTTCTGTTTACAGCATCCAGTCCCGATCCCGAAGTTTCGGGACGGGAGCAAATTTCATAGTTAATAATCATATTTAAGTGTTTAAACATTTATACACTTAAACCTTTAAACCTAAAACCCATTTTGTCCTACATTCTCAACATCGAAACGGCTACCAAGAATTGTTCTGCGGCTTTAGCCAAAGACGGAAAAACTATGATTTGTAAAGAAATAGCCGAAGAAGGTTATTCGCATGCCGAGCGACTTCATGTTTTTATAGAAGAAATCATGCAAGAAGCTGGAATTAGTTTTAAAGATCTAACAGCTATTGCTGTCAGTCAAGGACCTGGTTCTTATACTGGTTTACGTATCGGGGTTTCGGCAGCCAAAGGGTTGTGTTATGCCTTGGATATTCCTTTAATTGCAATTGATACCTTACAGGTTTTGGCTATGCAAGCCAATATTACCAATGGTTTGATTATCCCAATGATTGATGCCCGAAGAATGGAAGTGTATAGTGCTATTTTTTCTCCTAGTTTTTCTAAAGTTAGAGAAGTACAGGCGGAAATCATTACCGAAAATTCCTTTGAAGATTTACAAGAGACCCTATATTTTGTTGGTGATTGTACTGAAAAATGCAAAACAGTATTGACTAATGATAATTATATATTTTTGGACGATATCAAATATCCATCGGCAAAAGATATGAGTGAACTGAGTTTTGAAAAATTTAAAAACAATGACTTTGTCGATTTAGCTTATTTCGAGCCTTACTATTTGAAAGATTTTATGACGACGGTTTCGAGAAAATAATTGTCAAAATTATTTTTTTGAAGCCTCTTTTAAAGCAGGTTGAATATCGATTCCTTCTACTTCAAAAGCAAGTAAGCAACTTTCTAGTGTTTCTGAGCAAACAATACCAAAATCAGTATTTTTAGCCCAAGGTCTAACCGCCAATTGAATAGCGCTATCGGTTAAATTTTTTACTGCAACTTCTGATTCGGGTGTTTTGAGAACCTTTGGATTATTTTTTAGTATGGTAGAAATAATTTCTTTGGCTTTTTTTAAATCAGAATCATAGGATATTGAAAAGGTCAAATCGGCTCTGCGTTTCCCTTCTATCGAGTAATTGATAATCGTGCCATTCGACAAAGAACCGTTCGGTACAAAAATAGTTTGATTATTGGCATTGATTAATTTGGTCACGAATATCTGAATTTCATTAACAGTGCCAATTATTCCTTGTGCTTCGATGGTGTCGCCCACCTTAAAGGGTTTGAACATAATAATTAACATCCCACCAGCAAAATTAGATAATGAACCTTGAAGTGATAAACCCACGGCAAGCCCCATAGCACCTAAAATGGCTACAAAAGAAGATGTTTCAATACCTAATTTGGAAATAAAAGTAACAAATAACAAAACCCGTAATGCCCATAGTAAAATATCGGCAAGAAACTTGCTCAAGGTAGGGTCTAATTCTCGCTTGACCATGATTCTTCTCATAAGCCTATTGATTACCCGAATGACGTAAAGTCCCACGAATAAAATCAAAAAAGCAGAAATTAGTTTTGGAGAATAATCAATCAATATTTGAATAAAAGTATGGGCATAATTGCTTACGTTTTCTGTATAGAGCATTGTATTAAAAATAAAAAACCTTCTCATAATAGAGAAGGTATAGGTTTAAGGGCAAAGATAAGAATTATTCTTTTTGAGGATTCAAACTTACTTTACATTTTTAGAAATTAAATATCTACCCATTTAATGCCTCAACAGTAATTTTTTCATCGTTAAGCATACTCTTGAGCATATTTTCGATACCGCTTTTTAGGGTGAATGTAGACGAAGGACAACCATTACAAGCGCCTTGAAGGATCACTTTTACCACTTTATCGTTTTCATTATAAGAATCAAAAGCGATATTACCACCATCGGCTTGAACGGCAGGTTTTACAAATTCATCTAGTATCGAAATGATTTTTTGTGATGTTAAGTCAAGATTGTCGAAATTTTCAACTTTAGCATTTTCAACCTCTGTTTGTGCTATAATTAGACTTTCATCAAGAACTGTCCCGCCATTTTCAATATATTGTTTGATAAAGGTTCTTAGTTCTAAAGTGATATCCTGCCAGTCATTGATTTCATATTTGGTAACTGAAATATAATTTTCATCAATAAAAACTTCTTTCACATAAGGAAATTTGAATAATTCTTGAACTAAAGGTGATGCACTAGTCTGATCAATGTTTTTGAATTCAACAGCACTTTTTGTGAGCATTTTATTAACCACAAATTTTAGAGCGGCAGGATTTGGTGTGGTTTCGCCGTAAACAGTGATAGGTTGTTTTTTTGTTTTATTTTCAGATTCAGTTATAATGATTCCACCATTTTTTACAAATGTTTCTATTTGTTCGGCTACAGCCTCTTTTACATCGTCCCATTCTACGATACTAAATTTTTCGATGGCAATAAAATTTCCCGAAATATATACTGTTTTTACAAAAGGCAAATAAAATAGTTGTTGTGCTAAGGGTGAATTAGTGGCTTCGTCAATATTTTTAAACTCAAAACTTTGCTTCGCCAGTTCGCCAAGGCTCGGGTCGTTTTTAGTTATAAAATCATCGAATTCAAATTTTATTATACTTGAGTTTTGTGTATCTTTTATTGTTATTTTTGACATGATTGCTATATTTTTTTGCAAATTTAGGGAAGTTATTTTCTACTAATACCTATATTTGGTTTTTATTAATAAATTAATTTTGGTTTAGATTCAATTTTTATTAATTCTTTTCGTTATTGATGTAATAGGAACATTTTTATACAAATTCACTTTGAATGATTAATACCATCAAATTTTTCATAGTTCTTTTTCTGATGAGTCAGTTTTCTTTTTCACAACAAGGAATTGCGGTTTATTCTGATTATTTATCGGATAATTATTATTTGATTCACCCATCTATGGCTGGTGCTTCAAACTGTGCTAAAATTAGAGCTACATCACGTAAACAATGGTTTGATCAAAACGATGCTCCATCCCTTCAAACTATAAGTTTTAATGGAAGAATTGATCAAAAATCAGGAGCTGGAGTGGTACTCTTTAGTGATAAAAATGGCTATCATTCTCAAAAAGGGATAAAAGCTACTTATGCACATCATCTTATGTTTTCTAGAGATGATATTGACTTAAATCAGTTGTCTTTTGGTTTAAGTGTCGGATTATTACAAAGTCAATTAGATGAAACAGAATTCTTGAATTCGGGTGAATTTGATCCTATTATAGACGGCACAATAGTTCAAAAAGATTCCTATTTTAATATGGATATTGGGGCTTCTTATAATTATTTAGATTTTTATATGCACGCGACTGTGAAAAACGCTATTGAAACTAGACGATCAATATATACGGAATATGAAAGTGATAACTTAAGGAAATACTTGTTGAGTGCAGGGTATAATTTTGGGGATAAAGACAGGATATTATGGGAACCTTCAGTTTTGTTTCAAGTAGTGGAGAAGACTCAAGAAAAAACTATTGATATTAACATGAAAGCCTACAAAAACTTTGATTTCGGAAAACTTTGGGGTGGATTATCCTATCGAAGAAGTTTTGATGGAGCCGAATTTATTAGTGGGAGTGGAGTCGTTTCACAAAAATTACAATATATAACTCCTATTATTGGTGTTAATTACGATAAATACATGTTTGCCTATACCTATTCTAGTGTTTCTGGCGATGTGAAATTTGATAATGGTGGCTTTCACCAAATTACTTTAGGGATCAACTTGTTTTGTAAACGAGAGCGTTACGAATGTAATTGTCCAGCAATTAATTAAATTCATTATGCCCATTCTTACTATTAACGGTAAAACCCCAATTATTCCTAATGATTGTTATGTTGCTGAAAATGCTACCATAATTGGAGATGTTACCTTTGGAGAATTGTGTAGCGTATGGTTTAACGCTATTATTCGAGGTGATGTTCATTTTATAACCATTGGAAATAAAGTGAATATTCAAGATGGTGCTATTATTCATTGTACTTATCAAAAACACCCCACAATTATAGGCAATAACGTTTCCATTGGTCATAATGCTATTGTGCATGGTTGCACTTTACACGATAATGTTTTGATAGGAATGGGAGCTATAGTGATGGATAATTGTATTGTTGAAAGCAATTCAATTATTGCTGCTGGAGCGGTAGTCACTCAAAATACGGTTGTGAAATCTGGGTCTATTTATGCAGGAGTTCCTGCTAAAAAAGTAAAAGATATTGACCAATCCGATTTTGCTGGTGAGATAGAACGAATTTCTAATAATTATGTGATGTATGCTAGTTGGTATAAAGAATAAACTAGAAATCTTTTTTAATCACATCATATTTATTTTCTAAAATATCAGAAAGTACTTTTGTATTTGTATTTGTATAGAAAACGGGTTCCGATTTTTTAGCTGCTGAAAACCCCACTTTTTCACTCAAAATATTTTTTGTTTGTTTGGCTACTGCTTCCCCAGAATCAATAATATGAATGTTCTCTGGGAGTATTTTTTTTATTTGAGGAATCAAATAGGGATAATGGCTACATCCTAAAACAAGATAATCGATATTGGCTTCTATCATGGGCAATAAGTACGATTGGAGTAATTGCGTCATTTCAGGAGAATCTATTTTACCATTCTCAATGAGTTGAACTATGCCATGACCGACTTGTTCAATGATTTTTGTATCCTGAAATTTCTCGGTAGTTTTATTAAAAAGTTCACTATTCAAGGTGCCTTGAGTAGCTAAAATCCCTATGGTTTGTGTTCTTGAATTTGTAGCCGCAGGTTTTATTGCGGGCTCAATACCTATAAATGGAATAGCATATTTGGTACGCAACTCTTGAATAGCATTGGTAGTGGCAGTATTACAAGCTACAACTATTAATTTGCAACCCATACTGAGTAATAAATCTGTGTTTTTGAAACATAATGCTATGATTTCTTCTTTTGATTTTTGTCCGTAAGGCGCATTTTTGCTATCGGCTAGATAGATCGTTCTCTCTTCAGGAATTAAATGATGAATCGCTGCCCAGATGGAAGTGCCTCCAATACCTGAGTCAAAAATTCCTATTGGGAAATTGTTATGCATCACTACTAATTTTACTTCGGATTAAATATACTATAATTATTTGTAAACAAAAAAACTGCTCTTGAAATATCAAGAGCAGTTTTTATATTAAGAAGACCTAAAATATTAGAAACCTAAATCTTTTTTGATATCTGCAGTTAGATCTGGACCGTCAGCTAGTAAAAGTGTAGAAGCATCCAAAACATATTGATAACCTTTTGCTTTGCCCACTTTTTGTATAGAAGCTCTAACTTTTTCGTAGATAGGTTTAGTGATATCTTCTTGTTTTTGTTGTAATTCTTTTTGAGCATTTTGTCCAAATTCTTGGATTCTTTTTTGCATATCAGAAACTTCTTTTTGACGTTCACCGTTGATAGCTTCAGATACGGTTGCAGCTTCCGCATCATATTTTGCTAATTTAGCTTTAAACTCTTCAGCCATCTTTTTGTAATCAGCATCATAAGTAGTACTTAATTTTTCAAGTTGTTTTTGAGCATCTAACATAGCGGGCATTTTTGCCATGATATCACTCACATCAACATGGGCTGTTTTAGCCTGTGCATTAATAGTTTGACATGCTCCTAGTATAAATAGAGTAGCAATTAGTAAAGTTTTGATTTGTCTCATCGTTTTTAAAATATTTAGTAATTAATTTATTGTTTGTATTCTCTTTATTTATTTTGTTATGTTTTTGGCAGCTTCTCTTTCTTCTAATGCTTTTTTCTTTTTTTCTTCTAATGCTTTTCTGTTGTCCTCAATAGTTTTTTTGCGTTCTTCAAGAATTTTAGCTCTAGCATCTAATTGTTTTTGTCTAGCCTCTTGAGGTGTTAATTTTTCAGGAGCAACTGTTTTTAGGGTGTCAACTACTACTTTTGTCGTAGCTTTAACTTCTTCTTTATTTTTTGTTTCAGAAACCGTGCCAGTTTTTTTGGCATTTTTTTCCTGAATCACTTGTTTCTTTTTTTCTTCTAAAGCTTTCTTTTGATCTTCAATATTTTTTTTGCGTTCTTCCAATACTTTAGCTTTTTCATCAGCTATTTTTTGTTTTGCTTCTGCAGCAGAAGCTGTTTTTGAAACTTCTACGGTCTTTTCGGTTACAACATCGGTTGTTTTAGATTCGGTAGCACTAACACCACTTTTCTTAGCCGCTCTTTCATCAAGAATTTGTTGTCTTTTTTCTTCCAAGGCATTTTTACGATCTTCTATGACTCTTTTGCGTTCTTCAAGTATTCTGGCATTTTCTTCAGCTTTTAATTGTTTCGCATCGGCAGCGGAGGTTTTAGCAGCGCTTAGTGTAGCATTACCTTCATTTGCAGTGGTTTTTGATTCTCCTGTGTAAGTTCCATTTCTTTTTGCTTCTTTATCAAGAAGAAGTTGATTTTTTCGATCTTCAACATCTTTTTTTCTTTGCTCTTGCAACAGTTTTCTGTCTTCCAAAGCTTTATCTCTAGCACTTTTTTTATCGTCTAATAATTTCTTTCTTTCAGCTAGAGCTGGATTTTCATTGATTTCATCTTCTTTGGCTTCTTTAGCCTCTATGGCTGCCAGTTCCTTTTTAGAAAGTTGCTCTCTTTTTTCGGCTCTGT
This sequence comes from Flavobacterium sp., assembly GCA_031383535.1. GTDB lineage: Bacteria > Bacteroidota > Bacteroidia > Flavobacteriales > Flavobacteriaceae > Flavobacterium. Next base: position 3,252 of record JANMZS010000123.1, on the reverse strand, counting down.
TTAAAACGCGTAGCACTTGATCGCTAATATCAAATCTTTTGGCGGCAAAAAGCATCGTTAAATCGGAAGTTTTGTCAAAAATAAAATCATATTTTTTTGCTTCTGCAATGTCTTGAATTGCTGTAAAAACTTGATCTTGAATTGGTTTTGTTAGAACTGATTTTTGCAAGATTAAGTCTCCTTGAGGACCAAATCTTTTTTGTTGATATTCTAAATTTTCGTTTTCAAGAAAATTGATTTCGGTTTCTCTTTCAGCAATAAGTTCTTTGGTCAATAAAGCTTTTTCTGCATTAAGGGCTGTTTTTAATTTAGCTATTTCTCCTTTCTTAGCTTCAACTTGTTGTTTCCATTGTTGCGCTTTTTGTTCCAATTGGTTTTGGGCTTCAATATAATCAGGAACATTTTCTAAAATGTATTCCATATCAATATAGCCAATCTTAGTTGTCTTGGTTTGTGCTTGAATTGTATTACCTACAAATAATACCAGAAATAGAATAAAAAACTGTTTTTTCATAGCTGTTTTTTTTAGAAAATATATTCAAAATAATTTTAAAATTGTTGACCTATTATAAAGTGTGTCTCCCAACCATTAGGTTGTGTAAAACCCGGCAAGGCATCAAAACCTTTTCCAAAGTCGATTCCTAACAATCCAAATGCTGGCATAAAGACACGAAGACCAATTCCGGCTGAACGTTTTAATTGAAATGGGTTATAACCTCTGAGGCTTTCATAAGCAGAACCAGCTTCCAAAAAGGCAAGAGCATATATAGATGCTGCTGACTTTAAGGTTATTGGATATCGCATTTCCATCGAAAACTTATTATATACTGTTGCTCCTAATTGTGCTCCAGAATCATCTACGGGTGTTAACGCATTGTTAGGATACCCTCTTAACTGTATGGTTTCACGACCATCCATCGAAAAATTTTGCATTCCATCACCACCCAAATAATATCGCTCAAAAGGCACAAGTCCTCTATCTTGATTGTAGGCTCCTAAGAACCCAAATTCGGTTAATGTTCGAAGAACGAATTTACCATAAATTTTTGTATACCAATCAGCTTTGAATTTAATTTTGTAATATTCTAACCAATTGAATTTCTTTTGATCCACTTTTGACGCATCGGCTGCTGCTTCTTGGTAGGTAGCGACAGGATTCCCATCTTTATCTATATATGAATTTCCATTATTGGTAGTAGCTAAATTTTTTAATTTATATTCTTCTTGGTCACTTAGTCCAGCATAATCAATTCCGTTAAATAAGGAATAAGGCAATGTAAATTTACCTGTTAAACTTACCTCAGAACCATAAGTAGGAAATATTGGATTTACCCCTTTACTATTTCTAGTCAATCCAATGGTGTACGCTAAGTTTCTTGAAATTCCATCACCAAAAGTAAACAATCCTGTATTATAATTATTTAAATCATAATGTTGATAACTTAGAGATTGTGATAAAACAAAGAAATCGTCTGGAACAGTTAATCTTTTAGCTAATCCAATAGATATTGTTAAAAGGTTAAAACTCTTAGTTTTATCTACGTTCTGACCTGTGGAACTCAAATATTGTTTGCTATACGATAACGAAGTGCTAAATTGAACTGGTTTTTTTCCTCCAAACCAAGGCTCAGAAAACGAGGCACTATAGGTTTTAAAAAACGTACTGGCTTGTAATCGTAAGGATACTTTTTGACCATCTCCTATAGGCAAAGGTTTGTAAGCTTCTTTTTTGAAAAGATTTTTTACAGAAAAATTATTAAACGACAACCCCAAAGTACCAATAAATCCACCTCCACCATAACCACCTTGAAGCTCGATTTGGCTAGCTCCTTTCTCGGTCAATGGATATTCGATGTCTACTGTTCCAGCAGACGCATCAACATTTTTGAATTTTGGTTCTATCGCCTCTGGGTCAAAATAGCCTAACTGACCTATCTCACGAATTGTTCTAATGAGTAACTCTTTGTTGTATTTTTCTCCGGGCTTTGTTTTTAACTCTCTATAAATAACGTGGTCATTGGTCTTATCATTTCCTGTTACAGTAATCTTGTTAAAATAAGCGATTGGACCTTCGGTAATTCTGATTTCAAAATCGATGGTGTCATTGGCAGTTTTTACTTCTACTGCATTTATAGTTGAAAAAAGATACCCATTATTTTGATATAAATTGGTGATATCGTCACCATCTGGTTTTGATTTATCAGCAATTCTTTTTTCAAGAAGAACGCCATTATAGGTATCTCCTTTATTGATGCCAATCATACTGGTTAAACCTGCGTCAGGATACACGGTATTTCCTAAAAACTTGATGTTTCCAAAATAATACTTATTTCCTTCTTCAACATTAATTTTAACAGACAAAGCATTTTTTTCTTTGTTATAGGTAACGGTATCCGAAACGATTCTAGCATCACGATACCCTTTTTCTTTATATGATGCAATTACAGCGTCTAAATCAGTTTTGAATTTCTCTTTTATGTATTTGGACGCCTTAAATACTCTAAGTGGATTTTTTTGTTTGGTTTCTTTCATAGCCTTTCGCAAGGTTTTATCGGCTATTTTTGTGTTTCCCTCAAAATTAATTTCATTAATCTTGACCTTTTCACCCAAATCAATTTTTACAAGCATATTGACTAGGTTTACTGCCGATGTGTCAATAACGGTATTTATAACCACTTTAGTATTAAAATAACCGCTTTTTTTGTACTTGTTTTCGATGTAGTTTTTTGATGTTGTAATTAAGTTTTCATTTACTACTTTTCCTTGAGTTAATCCTGTGTCTTTAATTAATTCCTCGGTTTTGCTTTTCTTTATTCCTGTGAATTTAACTTCATTTAGTTTTGGTAATTCTTCTAGATGCAATTCAAGATAAATGCTGTCGTTTTGGATTTTATTGACATAAAAAGAGATTTCGTCAAATAATCCTAATTTGCCTAATTTTTTTATGGAGTTGCTTAGTTCTTCGCCAGGAATTGTAATTTCTTGTCCTTTTTCTAGTCCAGCAAAAGTGACTACTGTTTGACTATTGAAGCTAAGTTTGCCTACTAAGGCTACATCAGCTAGTATGTATTTCTTACCTTGATCGAAGGGAATCCTTTGTTGGGCTTTAATTTGGTGTAAACTACCAAATAAGGATAAGGCAAGTAAAAGGATTATATTCTTATAAAACACTAAAAATTTATTTAATTTGTTCGCTTGTTTTTCCAAATCTACGTTCTCTTTTTTGATAACTAATGATAGCCTCATATAAAT
>JANMZS010000115.1:0-7040 GCA_031383535.1 Flavobacterium sp. | reverse complement strand
TTTTCTAAATTATCTATTTTAACGATATAGGCGTTAAAAAATAAATTATTCTCAATTAATTCTTCTTTATACTGTGCTGCAAAATTCGTGATTTTTTCAATACCATCATAATAAATTTTGATATTTTTATATATAAAGTCATAAAAAACAACTTTATTTTGAGGAATAATCAAATAATCTTCCATTTTACAGCACAGTATAAAGAAGAATTAATTGAGAATAATTTATTTTTTAACGCCTATATCGTTAAAATAGATAATTTAGAAAATTATTTTGGACATATAGAGTATGACGGAAAGGGAGGTTTATTTTTTGATGAAAATGGAAATTACCCAGAGTTAGGCAAAAAAGCAAGTTTTAATTTAGATGCTAAATTGAAATTCGAAAATGGAATAAAAATTTAAAGGTATTAATTCTTGAATACCTGTAAAGAATAATAAATTAATTTATAGAATTATGAGTAAATTTCGTTTAGATGAAGTAGATCACCAAATCTTGGATATGTTGATTGACAATACAAGAATTCCATTTACAGACATTGCTAAAAAATTATTGATTTCGGCAGGTACAGTTCATGTTAGAGTAAAAAAAATGGAAGATGCTGGTATTATCATGGGATCTTCATTAGTTCTGGATTATGACAAATTAGATTATTCTTTCATAGCTTATGTTGGTGTTTTTCTAAACAACACCTCTCAAACCAAATTTGTTTTGCAACGAATTAATGAAATACCTTTTGTTACGGTAGCCTCTGTTACTACTGGAAAGTTTAATATTTTTTGCAAAATTAGAGCTAAAGATACTAAGCATGCCAAAGATGTAATATTTATGATCGATGATATAGAGGGAGTATATAGAACCGAAACAATGATTTCTTTAGAAGAAAGCATCAACGACAAAAAGCGTTTGATGCATACTATCTTCAAGAACATGTAATTCACTTAAACGTTTATATTTTTAATAAACCTCTAGTGAATTCTTGAGGTTTTTTTTATTCAAATTTAACCCTAAAACAACAATATTAGCCTTATGTATACGCTGCCCAAAATAGATCGTTTTAATCAAGAAGTACTTTCAAAATATCACATTTACAATAGTGTTTTTATTACTTTACCTTTTGATTCTATTGATAATACAGGAGTTTTACTTCCTTTATTTACTGAAGTTTGCGACAAAGGTTTCAAAAAACAAGAAACGCCTAAAGAAATTGTAAATTTCTTTGATAAAAAATACCTACACAGTGTTTCTGAAGATGAAAAAATTGATTTAATGTTTCGTTTTATTCAATATATAGAACGTCAAATAGTGTTGTTTGATGCTATTGAAGATGCAGCTTTTCCTATTGTAAATAATATTGAAGGAATAGGTTCTTTACGAGATATAAAAGAAAAATCGGATGTAGAGAATAATAAAGAGGAATTAATTGAATGTTTAGAAAATTTTAATGTTCGTACCGTATTAACAGCTCATCCTACACAATTTTATCCTGGAGCAGTTTTGGGTATTATTAATGATTTGACCGATGCAATTCGTAAAAATGATTTATTAGAAATCAAACAATTATTAGCCCAACTAGGGAAAACACCTTTTATACAAAATGAAAAACCAAATCCTTTTGACGAAGCAGTTAGTTTGATTTGGTATTTAGAAAACGTGTTTTATGAAACATCAGGAGAAATGGTTCATTACCTTCAAAAAAATCTTTTGAACGGAGAAACTATCAAAAATCAATTGATTAAACTTGGTTTTTGGCCAGGAGGAGATCGTGATGGCAATCCATTTGTAACTACTGAAATTACCCTAAAAGTAGCTGATCGATTGAGAACATCGATTATGAAATGTTATTATATCGAGATGAGAAATTTAAAAAGAAAATTGACTTTCTCAGGCGTTGATGTTTTAGTGGCAGAATTAGAAAACAAATTATACCGTTCTGTCTTTTATTCAAAAGGAGACCTTTTTATTACTTTGGATGAATTTAAAACGCAATTACTTAAAATAAGAACTATAATTATTGCTGAACATCAATCTTTATATCTTGAAGAAATTGAGGCATTACTGATAAAAGTAAATTTATTTGGATTCCATTTTGCTTCACTCGATATTCGTCAAAACAGTAAAATACATGATGCTGTTTTTAAAGATGTTTTCGAGCATTATCAAAATTCAGGTTCAACCGTTTTTCCTAAAGATTATTATGATTTAACCGAAAGTGAAAAATTTGAAGTGCTATCAAATGTAAAAGGAAATCTTGATGCTAGCATTTTTGAAAATGAATTGACAAAATCAACATTAGAATCAATTCAAGTGATTAAAAAAATCCAAAAATCTAATGGTGAATTTGGATCAAACCGATACATTATCAGTAATAATGAGAGTGCTTTGAATGTAATGGAAACTTTTGCATTATTTCATTTAAACAACTGGGATAATTTGACTGTTGATATTATTCCGTTGTTTGAATCAGTTGATGATTTGCAAAATGCTCATGTTATCATGGAAAAACTCTATACAAATCCAGCTTATGCCAATCATTTAAAAAACAGAAATAACAAACAAACAATTATGCTTGGTTTTTCTGACGGTACAAAAGATGGTGGTTATTTGATGGCGAATTGGAGTATTTACAAGGCAAAAGAACAACTCACAACGATGTCTAGAAAGTATGGAATTCATGCTATTTTCTTTGATGGTCGAGGTGGACCTCCTGCACGTGGAGGGGGCAAAACGCATAAATTTTATGCTTCTTTAGGTCCAAAAATTGAAAACAGCGAAATTCAAGTGACTGTTCAGGGACAAACAATTAGTTCCAACTTTGGGACATTGGATTCTTGTCGTTATAATTTAGAAAATTTACTGAGTGCAGGGATTACGAACCAAGTTTTTAGTAAAGACAAAAACGAACTTTCAAAAGAGGATTCTGCTATTTTAGATCAATTGGCACTATTGGGTTATGAAAAATATCTAAGTTTTAAAAATCACCCAAAATTTATTCCGTATTTAGAGCAAATGAGTACGCTAAAATATTATGCAAAAACTAATATTGGTAGTCGTCCTTCAAAAAGGAGTAAGTCTGCAACACTAGATTTTGCAGATTTGAGAGCTATTCCATTTGTGGGGTCTTGGAGTCAATTAAAACAAAATGTACCAGGATTTTTTGGTGTTGGAACGGCATTAAAACATTTTGAAGATACCAATCAATGGGATAAAGTTCAAGATTTATACGATCATTCCTTATTCTTTAAAACATTATTGGAAAATAGTATGATGTCATTAGCAAAATCTTTTTTTCCGCTAACAGCCTATATGAGTAAAGACCCTGAATTTGGAGCATTTTGGCAAATTATTTATGATGAATTTTTGGAAACTAAGAGATTGCTATTAAAAATTGCGGGTCATAAAGGCTTGATGGAAAATTACCCTGATGGAAAAGCTTCTATAGATATTAGAGAACGAATAGTGTTGCCATTATTAACAATTCAACAATATGCATTATTGAGAATAAACGAATTAATCAAAGAACCAAATCCAAATTTAGAATTGATTAAAACCTTTGAGAAAATTGTAACTCGATCTTTATTTGGAAATACCAATGCAAGTAGAAATTCAGCATAAATAAAACACATGAAATCAAATGAATTATTAATTTCTGAATATTCCCCTTTTAATGCGACCTATATTGAAGCAGTAAATCAATCTGTTGATTTATTAGATGGATTTGAAATCGGATTTGAACAAATAATCTCATTAATTTCAACTCTTACAATCGAAAAATTAGCATATCGATATGCAGTCGGAAAATGGACAATTAAAGATATTATTCAACATATTATTGATGCCGAAAGAATTTTTAGTTACCGAGCATTACGAATTTCAAGAAATGATCAAACACCATTACCTGGTTTTGAAGAAAATGATTATGTTGAAAATACAAATGCCAATAGTAGGAATATTCAAGATTTGTTAAAAGAATTTAAAGTGGTCAGAGAATCGACATCGATTCTTTTTAAAAGTTTCACTTCAGAACAATTAAATCGATTAGGTGTTGCTTCAAATCACCCGATTTCAGTGAGAGCAATTGGATTTGTTATTATTGGTCATCAACAACATCATTTCAAAATTATAAAAGAACGCTATTTATAAACGGGATAAATTTTTTTACATTTATTATTTTCAGAATATGATTTATACCAAATAGGCTTTAAATTCACTGGAAAATTTCTATAACAGACAATTCAAAACTAAAATGGTATTAATAAAAAAGGAACTCAATTGAGTTCCTTTTTTATTAAAAATTCAATACAATATTATTCATCATCGTCGTCATCATCATCAGATAAATCAGATTCGTTTATATCGTCATCGTCATCGTCGTCATCCTCGTCATTTGAATCTTCAACATCGTCATCTTTGAAATCTGGAGCGTCAAGGTTGTCATCATCGGTATCATCCTCTTCATCGTCAAGTCCTTTCATTGGAACAATTGGTTCTATTTCATCTTCAATTTCATCATCTTCATCATAATTTTCAATTCTGTCAGCAAGTTTAGTACTTACTTTTACTAAGTAAATAGTATCTTCAGTTCTTACTTCTACTGCCTCAATTAATTCATTTTGAGCATTCTTAAAACGGATAATATTTGAATCATCATATCCATCAGGAAATTTTTCAACCAAAAGATTTAAAATTTCATGTGTAAGTTTAGCGTAGTCAACAATTATTCTTTTCATAAATTAATCTATAAATCTAATAAATATGCAAAAATTAATGGTGCAACAATAGTGGCATCCGATTCAATAATAAATTTAGGGGTGTTAATATCTAATTTTCCCCAAGTGATTTTTTCGTTAGGTACTGCGCCAGAATAAGAACCGTAACTAGTTGTCGAATCTGAAATTTGACAAAAATAACTCCAAAACGGAATGTCGTGCATTTCCATATCTTGGTATAACATGGGTACTACACAAATTGGAAAATCTCCTGCTATTCCACCACCAATTTGAAAAAAACCAACTCCTTTGGCACTGTTTTTTGGGTACCAATCTGATAAAAATACCATGTATTCAATACCTGATTTCATGGTTGATGCTTTCAAATCCCCTTTGATAACGTATGATGCAAATATATTTCCCATAGTGCTGTCTTCCCAACCTGGTACAATAATAGGTAAATTTTTCTCAGCTGCAGCATACATCCAACTGTCTTTTAAGTCAATTTCGTAGTATTCTTCTAAAACTCCAGAAAGTAACATTTTATACATAAATTCATGTGGAAAATAGCGTTCTCCTTTATCATCCGCATCTTTCCATATCTTGTAAATATGTTTTTGTAATCTTCGAAAGGCTTCGTGTTCGGGAATGCAAGTATCAGTCACACGATTTAATCCTCTTTCTAATAAAGCCCATTCATCTTGCGGAGTCAAATCTCTGTAATTTGGTACTCTTTCATAATGGGAATGCGCCACTAAATTCATGATGTCTTCTTCGAGATTAGCTCCCGTACACGATATAATTTGCACTTTATCTTGACGAATTATCTCCGAAAAAATCTTTCCAATTTCAGCAGTACTCATTGCTCCAGCCATGCTCACCATCATTTTAGCTCCGTTGGCTAATTGATGTTCGTATGCTTTAGCAGCATCTACTAAAGATGCGGAGTTAAAATGCAAATAATGCTTTTCAATAAATTGACTTATGGGGCCTTTACTCATTTTTATTCTTTTATGTTTAAATCGAAACTTTGAAAAACATTTTCAAATTTAATAATTTTTATTACAGGATTTATTTTTTATTGTACCCTAATATATTTAAAACTTCATCTGCTGTTTGTTGTTCTGAGAAAACCTCGGTTGCCAATATTCCATTTTCATCTTTATCAATTAAAATGTGTTTGGGTTGTGGAATTAGGCAGTGATGTAATCCGCCATAACCGCCAATGGTTTCTTGATAAGCTCCGGTATTAAAAAAACCAATGTACAAAGGTTTTTCTTTATTGTATTTAGGTAAATAGATGGCATTCATATTTTGTTCAGAATTGTAGTAATCATCACTATCACAAGTCATCCCGCCTAACAAAACTCTTTCATAAGTATCATTCCATCGATTTACGGCCAACATAATAAAACGTTTATTAATAGCCCAAGTATCTGGTAGAGTTGTAATAAATGAAGAATCTATCATATTCCATTTTTCTCTATCATTTTGTTGTTTTTGATACAATATTTGATAAATGGCTCCACCACTTTCACCAACAGTATAGGAACCAAATTCAGTAAAAATATTTGGAACATCTACTTCGGCTTCATCACATGCAATTTTAATTTGATTAATAATTTCATCAATCATATATTGATAGTCATATTCAAAAGCTAAAGAGTTTTTTATCGGAAAACCACCGCCAATGTTTAAACCGTCTAATGTTGGGCATTCTCTTTTTAAAGCAACATATACTTTTATACATTTTAATAATTCATTCCAATAATAGGCATTGTCATTGATGCCTGTATTAATGAAAAAGTGCAACATTGTAAGTTCTAACTTCTTATTTTCTTGAATTTGTTTTTTGTAAAACTGTACGATGTTTTTGTAACCAATACCCAGTCTAGAGGTATAAAATTCGAATTTTGGCTCTTCTTCTGCGGCGATTCGGATTCCAATTTTGAATTTTCGTTTGATTCTATCTTGTAAAATATCCAATTCTTCATAATTATCAATTATCGGAATGGTGTTTTTATGACCATGATTAATTAAACGAGCAATATTTTCGATGTATTGATCTCTTTTAAATCCATTACAGATTATATAGGTGCTTTTATTTATTTTACCCGATTCTAATAAATTTTCAACAATATTAATATCAAAAGCAGAAGAGGTTTCGATATGAATATTATTCTTAAAAGCTTCGTTCATCACATATTGAAAATGAGAGCTTTTTGTGCAATAACAATAATAATATTTTGCGTCATATTTATTTTTTTCCATCGATTTACGAAACCAATTTTTGGCTTTGTTTATATTATTGGAAATTTGTGGTAAATATGT
>JANMZS010000085.1:0-12080 GCA_031383535.1 Flavobacterium sp. | reverse complement strand
GCAATATGTATTATGCTTCTGATTATAATATATACAAGAAATAATTAGAACAATTCAACGCTCGATTAGATAAAAATAAATCATAGATGGAAGCTAAAATTAAAATGGAGAAAAATAAGATTGAGCTGTCAACTTGGTATTTATATTTAATAAATTGTTAAGGTGTGATGTTTTTTGTCTTTAATGGACTCGAATCTTGATATTTAATAGCTTCCAGTAAGGATAAGTCATACAAGATATCGACCATTACCTCTTTTTCTATAAGGTTGTCTGGTTTTTCTACTGCTGGTTTTTGACAACTAAATAAGAAACAAACGAGTAAAACAAAAAAAATCCCTTTATACATTTACAATTATTTATCTATTAAACAACAGTCTTTTTCCTGCCCGAATATCTTTTACTTTAAAAGCAGCATAAACCAGTTGACCGTTTACAAAAGTATGGGTAATTCTAGATTTAAACGTGTAGCCCTCAAACGGAGACCAACCACATTTAGCCAAAATATTTTCTTTTTTTACACTCCATGGTAATCCTGGATTTACAATAACCAAGTCTGCAAAATAACCTACTTTAATAAAACCACGATTTTCAATTTTGAAGATTTTGGCAGGATTATGACACATTTTTTCAACAATTTTTTCGATGCTAATTTTTCCTTGATGATAGGATTCAAACATAGCAACAATAGCGTGTTGCACCAAAGGACCACCTGATGGTGCTTTTGAATAAGATTGTTTTTTTTCTTCGAGCGTATGAGGTGCATGATCTGTAGCGACAACATCAATGCGTCCATCATTCAAAGCTTCCCAAAGGGCTTTTCTATCATTAGCTGTTTTTACGGCAGGATTCCATTTGATAAAATTACCTTTAGTTTTATAATCTTCGTCCGAAAACCACAAATGATGAATACATACTTCAGCGGTTATTCTTTTGTCTTCTAAAGGGATTTTATTGGTAAAAAGATTCAATTCTTTGGCTGTTGAAATATGAAAAACATGCAATCGGGCTCCAGTACGTTTTGCTAATTCAACTGTTTTTGAGGATGATAAGTAACATGCCTCTTCACTTCGAATTAAAGGGTGACATTCAACCGGAATATTTTCACCAAATTCAGCTTTGTACTTTTCTAAATTTGTTTTTATGGTGTTTTCATCTTCACAATGTACTGCAATAAGTAAATTGGTACTTGAGAATATTTTTTCTAATGATTCTGGGTTATCAACCAACATATTGCCAGTAGAGGAACCTAAAAACAGTTTTAATCCAGCAACATTGCGAGGGTCAGTTTTTAAAATTTCGTCTAAATTATCATTTGTTCCGCCCATCATAAAAGAATAATTAGCATAAGAAGTATTCGCAGCAATTTGGTATTTTTGCTCTAATAATTCTTGGGTAACGGCATTTGGAACAGTATTGGGCTGTTCTATAAATGAAGTTATCCCTCCTGCAACTGCAGCCCGTGACTCCGATTCGATATCGCCTTTATGGGTCAGTCCAGGCTCTCTAAAATGCACTTGATCATCGATGGCTCCTGGCATTAAATAATTTCCTTCGGCATCAATAATGGTACAGTTGGAAGATTTAGCACTAATGCTATCCGAAATTTCAACAATTAAATCATTTTCAACTAACACATCCCCTTCAAAAATGGTTCCTTCATTAACTATTTTTGCGTTCTTGATTAAAATCCTGTTCATGATATCTTTTCTTTAGTTATAAGGTATTGACCAAATTTTTTAGTCTGAGCACAATAACTCCTAGAACTGCCTCTTTAAAGATGGCACTACTCATTTTTGATTGCCCTTTTGTTCTGTCAGTAAATATAATTGGCACTTCAACTATTGCAAAATTTTTGCAAAATGTTCGATATTTCATTTCGATTTGAAAGGCATATCCAACAAATTTAATTTTGTCTAAATTTAATTCTTCTAATACTTGTCTTCTGTAACAAATAAAACCCGCTGTAGCATCATGAATTTTCATTCCAGTAATAAAATCAACGTATACCGAAGCAAAATAAGACATCAACACTCTACTTAAGGGCCAGTTGACAACATTTACACCTGTTACATAACGCGATCCAATTGCTAAATCTGCACCGCCCATGTGACAGGCATTATACAATTTCTCAAGATCGTTTGGATTGTGAGAAAAGTCGGCATCCATCTCAAAAACATAATTATAATTTTGCTGTAAAGCCCATTTAAATCCATGCACATAGGCCGTGCCTAGTCCTTGTTTTCCGTTTCTTTTTTCTAAAAACAATTTTTCTGGAAATTCGACTTGCAATTGGACTACTTTATCTGCTGTATGATCGGGTGAATTGTCATCGATAATAAGAACATGAAAAGGTTTGTGTTGAGACAAAACAGCCCTAATAATGCTTTCAATATTCTCAATTTCGTTATAGGTTGGAATTATAACAATACAATCATTCATATTTCGAGTAATTTCAACGCAAAAGTAAACTTTTTATACGATTTGATTCATAATAATAGTATAATAAAAAGCAATGAAATAAAAAATCATTAATTTCGCGTCACAATGATTGAAAACATACTGCATCCAAGGATAATTGAAAATAAAGATTGGGCAACACTGCTTTTTGTGTTGTCTTTTGCTATTATTGCATTTACCAAATCGGTCTTTGAAAATCGTTTTACTGATTTTGTAAAACTAATATATTCAGATAAATACATCAATATTTACAAAGACAGTAGCCATCTCAAGAGCGGTTTTACTATCGCATTATTTCTAGTTCAAATTATTTCTTTTGCTTTTCTAATTCAAATTTCACTGAGTTATTTTGACTACGCTTTAAAAACCGATTGGGTACTATACATTCAGATTATTACTTTTTTGATGTATTTTGTACTTGCAAAATTTCTTATCGAAAAAATTATAGCGACAGCTTTTAATATTGACGAATTTATTGAAGGTTTTAACTTACAAAAAGTGATTTACAGAACGTATATTGGATTATTCATATTACCAATCAATGCGATTTTGTTTTACTATGACAATTTATCCAGAAACATTCCCTTATTTATTATAGGTTTAATACTGATTACAAACACCTTAATTTACTTTGTTTCCATAAAAAATTATCAAAATTTAATATTGAGTAAGTTATTTTATTTTATTTTATATCTTTGCGCACTTGAAATAGCTCCGTATTATTTCATGTATTATTGGTTTACAAAAAGAATAGCTTAGAAAAAATTAGTGTTATGAAAGTGAAAACAATTTTGGTGTCACAGCCTGAACCCAAAGTGGAAAACTCTCCATATTTTGAGCTTCAACAAAAACATAAAGTTAAAATTGATTTCAGACCTTTCATTCACGTAGAGGGTGTAAATGCTAAAGAGATTAGGCTTCAAAAAATTGATTTAAATCATTTTACTGCTATTATTTTAACAAGTAAAAATGCGGTAGATCATTTTTTTAGAGTTGCTGATGAAATGCGCTATAAAGTTCCTGAAGGATTAAAATATTTTTGTCAATCAGAAGCCATTGCATTTTATCTTCAAAAATATGTAGTGTACAGAAAACGTAAAATTTATGTTGGTCCAAAAGATTTCGCCGATTTATCCCCTCTTATTAAGAAATACAAAGACGAAAAATTCTTATTACCAGCTTCAGATCAACTCAATGCGGATGCCCCTATCACCTTAAATAATCTAAAAGTAGATTGGACTCAAGCCGTGTTTTACAAAACGGTTATGAGTGATTTATCTGATTTAGCCGATGTTTATTATGATGTTTTAGCGTTTTTTAGTCCAACTGGAATAAAATCGTTGTTTATGAATTTTCCTGATTTCGAACAAAACAACACCAGAATAGCGGTTTTTGGTAGTACTACTCAAAAAGAAGCCCTAGAAAACGGTTTAAGAATCGACATTCTGGCTCCAACTCCCGAAACACCTTCTATGACCATGGCATTAGAAAAATATATTGTTGAAGCTAATAAAGCTAAATAAACATATAATTTCAATAACGTTAAAATCCATTCCTAAACGAATGGATTTTTTATACATCTATTTTACGGTAATGTACTAAAAAATAGTTGGTGATTTTAGATTAATCAAATTCCAAAAACATAACTCCCCCAGTAATACATTGCAAAAGTTATGACTAATCCAGAAATTATCACTAGTAAGAGTCCTGGCAAAAGCATTTCTTTCATTTTTATTTGACTTGTTGCCAAAAGGATAGTATTTGGTGGTGTCGAAAGCGGAAGCATAAATGCGGCCGATGCGCTAAGAGTGATAGGCAACATCAAAAATAACGGATTAATTTTAAGCGAAATAGATAGCGCCACACACAATGGCAATAAGGCCTGAACGACAGTTACATTTGTAAGCAATTGTGTCATCAATAAAGCGATAAGACAAGCAGCTAAAATGATAATTATGATATGATTCCCCGAAAGCAAATCAATCTTTGAGGCAAACCAAAGGGTTAATCCAGATACTTCAAATCCTTTTTCAAGTGCAAAACCACCCCCAAAAAGTAATATGATTCCCCATGGGATTTTACTTGCCGTATTCCAATCCATAATAGCACTACCAGGAGTACTTTTTGAAGGAATAATAAAAAGTAAAACACTAACAAAAACCGCAACAACAGCATCAATAATATAGTCTGATTTTGAAAAAAGAGTACTCCAACCTGGAATTCGGAACGTTCCAATAACAATTTCAGCTCTAAATATCATTAACATAGCAAATAGGAAAAAGACAAATAAAACTACTTTTTGTTCATAGGTTGTTTTACCTAGTTTTAAATTTTCAATTTGAAAAAAAGTATTGTCAATAATTTCAAGCTTTTTTTTAGGTCTAAAAAAGAAATATAATATAAAAAAAGCGGCTATAATTAATACAACATAAATAGGGAAAGCAAAAATCATCCAGTTGGCAAAATTAATAGTAGGCCCGTTTTGAAAGTGTGATGAGTATACTTTTAGAAACACTAAATTGGTTGGTGTGCCAATCAAAGTTGCCATTCCGCCTATTGAACTAGCATAAGCGATTCCTAGAAGTAACCCAGCTTTGAACCTACCTAATTCTTTTTCACCATATATTTCCACTAATTTTTCAATTACAGAAATTCCGATAGGAAGCATTAGTAGTGCGATTGAAGTATTGGACATCCACATGGAAAGCAAAGAAGTAATTAGCATAAATCCAGCGAGAATTTGAAAAGTTCCTTGCCCAAAAACCATTAATGTACGAGCGGCAATTCTTTTGTGAACTTCCCATTTCTCTATAGCTAAAGCTAACATAAATCCACCTACATATAAAAATATGACTTCATTAAAATAAACTTTAGATATTTCTTCGCCACTAACAATACCCGTCAATGGAAATAAAATAATAGGCAATAACGAGGTAGCCGCAATAGGCACTACTTCGGTAATCCACCATCCAAGCATCCAAATCGCAATTCCGAGCGTTATGCCAATGTTTGGGTTAATAACACTTGGGTTAAGCACTGTGCTTAAAAGGATAAAGACTATTGGGAAAATCAATAGTACTATTTTTCTTTTGAGGTTATAATCTTTCATAATACGATTTTTTATGGAAAAAGAAGGTATACGGCATCATTTGACATCTTTATTGGGTCATGACCAGAATTTGGAACAACACTAAATTTCCAATTAAAATCAGAATTAGTCTTTTGGGCATATTTCTGACTATTGGAATAGAAATAATTAGCGCGATCTAATCGGTTTAATCCTTGAAAATCACTAGCAGTATTGTGCCTAAGAGAGGAATCAGAACCATTATTGTCTAATGATCCAACGGTGATGCATAATTGTCTTCCAAAATAATTATTGGGTGGAATTGATGTGAGTGGGCTGTTCATAATTCCATAAGGATAATTAGCCACACCATCAGGCACAGTATACCAACCGCTATTAGCAGCTATGGCTTTGTTGAATCGGGCATTGGGTTTGAATAAAACAAACCGATGCACGAATTGCCCACCCCCCGAATGTCCAAACATATCATAGGTTAGTGCGTTACTCCCAGAATTGGTTTTAATATAATCAAAAAGAGGCTCAATAATAGAGAATGTCCATATACTCTCGCTATTTAGGGTTTCAGGGGTTGGAAAATTGCCATCTTGATACACATTTCCTATAATATAAGAACTCCCACCGGGGAAATCTACACTGCTAAATTCAGGTGCAAAAACCATAAAACCAAGCTTATTAGAAGCATTGACCCAGATATCCCTATAGTACATAGCATTTCGTTCCTCGCCATGAAAGACGATTACAATCGGCATGTTTTTCCTATCACCTGATGGAATATGATAAAAAACGTTTATTGGTTTTTGAGGTAACTCTGGATATATATAAACAAATTTATTGGAACCCGAATTCAGTAGACCAGAATCTATTGTATTCAGACTGTCTTTTGTACAGGAACTGAGTACAAAAATAAGTATAATCTGCATTCCAAAAAAATGGCTTTTCATAAATGGTTTTTGTATATTTATATGCAAGTTGATATAAAAAAAATCAAAATCAAAATTATATTGTAGTTTAGTATTGGTAAAGGGTTGTGTTCGGTTTAAAGACATTAATCGTTTACAGCAAAATACTATGTTTTCACTGCAAAAAGAACTAAATTAACACCAAATGCACTCTTTTTGTAGGTGTAAAAAATTAAAATGTTTTTAATTGCCTAATTATACTATACACATGTTAAAAACAAAGCATGGATTAATCATTTTTAAAAAAATTGCATTCCAGTTTTTTTATTTGAGTTTTATTGCACTTATCATTTCTTTTTTCATTGAAAACAAGTTGCAATTTCCCTCCGCCATAGAAAAGGAGTATACAGTTATTGAAATAATTTTATTTTGTTACTTGGTGTTTTATGTTAATTCCGTTTCTTTTGCAAAAGAAATGGTTGCCAATAAAAAGTACATTTCTTTTTTTATCAAAAACACGCTCTTAATTATTGTGCTGATTCTGGTTTGCTATTTTTTAAGAATTGTTCTAAAAATAAATGTGCCTTCTATAACCAACGAGATTTTACCTTTCGAGCTGTTTTTATGGTTCATTACATTGGCAACATCACTTTTTTATTCCGATTGGATGTATCAAATAGAAAATAAGGCAGCGATGTACCGTTTACTAAAAGAAAAAAATAAATTCGAAGTAGAGTTGTTGAAAAGTCAATTTAGCCCCCATTTCCTTTTTAACACACTAAATTCTATTTATTCAAAATGCCATAGTTCGAGTCCCGATGCAGCTGTAATGATTTATAATTTGTCTAACTTTATGCGATATTTAATTTATGATTGTTCTAGCCAAAGGGTATTAATCAGTAAGGAAGTAACCCTGATAGATGATTTTATCAAATTATATAAGTTAAATTATAGTGACACTATAGATATAACTTTCAAGCATAAATTATTTGACGAAGGACAGCGAATTGCACCAATGCTTTTGCTTAACTTTATCGAAAACGCATTCAAACACAGTCAAGTTGGAGTTTCAAAAGGGTCGTATGTGAGAATTGAGTTAGCCACTGATCAGGACTTTCTTTATTTTAAAATAAATAATAATAAAGTTCCATTACAAAATAAACTAGAAAAAGGCATAGGTAACTATAACACAATTTCTCGTCTCGATTTAGATTATTTGGGACAATATGAATATGAAGTTACCGATTTAGAAAAACTGTATACAGTGAATTTAAAAATAAGATTATGAAAATAATAAAGTGCTTTATAATAGACGATCAAGAACCTGCTTGTAAATTACTTGAAGAATACATCTCGAAAATTCCGCAGCTTGAAATTGTGGGTATATCTCACGAACCTTTGGATGCTCTAAGTAAAATTCAAGAGCAACAAGTAGATTTACTTTTTTTAGACATCAACATGCCAGTTCTTAACGGAATACAATTTCTAAAAGCTTTAAAAAACCCACCGAACACTATTTTTACTACGGCTTACTCTGAATATGCGTTGCAAGCATTTGACCTGAAAGTAATCGATTATTTGGTAAAGCCTATTCCGTTTGAACGCTTTGTTATGGCTGTTAACCGCATATTCGATTTACCTATTCAAAGAAACGATGAAACCCCAGTCATTGAAACAATTTTACCAGAAGTACAATATAATGACTTTAGCTTTTTTAAGACTGATCAAAATAAATTAGAAAAAATTAATTTTAATGAGGTTATTTTCATCGAAAGTTATAGTGAATATGCCCGTTTTCATACCAAAAAGAAAATAAGCGTTTCGAGAGTTTCTCTCAACAGATTAGAAGAAATATTTCCGAAGAATAAATTTTTTAGAGTACACCGTTCTTTTATCATTAATATAGATAAAATAGAAACCATTGATGGGAATTTAATCGAGATTCAAAGCTATAAAATCCCAATTAGTAAAAACCGCAGAGAAGACTTAAATAAATTAATACTTCACAATAATACCTAGTGTTTTTTTCCTTACATCAAAAAAACAACTACTTACTGCAGAATACATTGTTTACAAAGTATTTTTTTACTTAAAAAATTAGTTTTATTTATGTTTGTTGACTATTAACTTTTTAATTGTCAATTAAATGAAAACTAAATTTTACTCATTTTTATTATTGCTCTTTTGTTTATCCTTTATAGGATATGCACAAACAGGAATTGGTACTTATTCTCTACTCGATGGAGGATTTGAGAACCATTCAGGATCAGCTTTAACAACATTTGCAAGCCCAGCTACTACGCTGTGGACTTCGAATACTGGGGCTACCATTACAAGAACTATTGCGTCTTCAGGTGGAAATTCTGGGCCAAGATACGTTTCAATAGGTGCAGCTGGAAGTGGCACAGCAAAAAATTTCTATTCTCCTCAAATAGCAGGTGTATTTGCGCCTTCTACGACTTACCAAATTCAATTTTTTTACAAAACAGCCACAAGTATAGCCTTAGAGAGTAGTCAAGTTGACGTATATGTGAATAGTGCGGCAGGTGCAATTGGCACTAGACAAAGCGTTACTGCTGGTTTAGGTACAAGTATATCTTCCTGGACAAAAGTAGCAGTTGCAATTACTACAACAGCATCTCCTACCGCAGGAAGTTTAGGTGCGGTAGGATTGACAATCGATGCTGTTGCAAGTGGAAGTTATAGTGCTGATATAGACGATTTCGTGGTTTACCAAGCAAGTTCTCCTGACAACACTGCACCCAATTCACCAGGTGCAATTACGGCTACAGGTGCTGCAAGTGGTGGTGCCAACGTAAGTTGGGGTGCAGCAAGTGGCGGTGTAGATGGAGGTGGTTATGTTGTGGTCCGTTATGCTACATCAACTGCTCCTTCGGCTTCAGATGATCCGATTCAAAATGGAATTTACAAAGTAGGGAATAACACTGGTACTAATAATGGCTCAGGTGTAATACGCTACATAGGAACAAGTACTTCTTTTACAGATAGCGGTTTGAGCCCTGGAGTAGATTATTTTTATAAAGTATATACCGTAGATAAAGCCTTCAATTATTCTGCCGAAACTGTAACTAGTTCCGCTGTTCAGGCATTGGCTACCACATACTACTATAAAGGTACAGGATTATTAACAGATTTTGCTAGTTGGGGTCAAAACAATGACGGTACAGGTACAGCTCCAACAGATTTTACAGCTACATCTCAAGTTTTTGAAATTAGAAATACTACGGCAGTAGCTCTAGATGGAGCATGGACAGTGGGTGCTTTTAATTTAACTACTCCATTTAATTTTAATGGAACAAAAGTACGTTTAGGAAATACGGATCAAGCCGCCGTTACGTTAATTTTAAATTCGGGAGCTTCGATTGGCCCTAGCGGCACAGGAAATTTTGATGTTATAACGCCAGTTTCTGGAAATCAAAAAGTAGTGTATAAAAACACCACAGCAATCTCCTTAGGCAATATCTTTGATGCCAACTTTGAAGTTGAATATGATGGGGTAACAATATCGTCTACTACAACAAAAAGTTTTGGAACTATTTCTATAATAAATGGTGCAAATGTTACTTTTAGTGCGACTCCTACAATAAAAAATATTTTGGTTGACGCTACATCAACTCTTGTAGCACCAACCAGTGCTTCCTCAGCCTTTATTACAATTCCTTCAGGAGGTTCACTTACTATCAATGGAACCGTCAAAGTACCTAAATTAACAGGATTTGTTTCTAGTAATGTGGGTACATCAAGTGACAGTTTTGGTGCCATTCAATTCATTGGTACTGAAAATGTAACTTTAGGTGCCAATAGTATCGTTGAATATGTTCGTACTGCAACGGGGGGCCAAACGGTAACCGCAAGAACAGATTATAAAAATTTGAAATTGAGTGGATCAACTCCAAAAACAATTAATGGTCCTACTACCGTTGCGGGTACATTTACCGTTAATCAAGCCTCTACATCTAATGCAGTTACTTTAGCTGGTGACTTAACTGTTAATGGTGACCTTACTTTTTCATTAGGTAAATTGACCACAGCAAGTAATACACTAACAATAGGAACTTCAGGAACTATTACAGGAGCTAATCAAGCTACTGGATGGGTTGTAGGTAATTTGAAAAAACTAACTGCTTTAAGTGCAAGTCCATCTTTTACGTATGCTATTGGTGATGCAACTAATTATTTACCATTAGCTTTAACATTTACAGGAAATACAACAGCCGCTGGAGGATTAACTGCTAAAATCAACACAGGAGATCATGCACAAATTGCTAGCTCAGGTCTTGATAGCGCAAAAAGTGTAAACAGAAACTGGACATTGACCAATGATTCCTTAGCTGATTTTGGAACTTATAGCGCAGCTTTTACTTATGCTAATGGAGATAATGATGGATCCACTACTCCAGCAAATTATAGAGTTCGCTTATATAATGGTGCAACTTGGTCTAATTTTGCTACTTCAGGAACAACTACAAATGTACTAGCTACAGCTACAGGTATTTCAGGTTTTGGAGATTTTGTTATTGCAGAATGTATTCCAACGACAACAGGAAGTGAGTCAGTATCTGTTTGTGGAAGTTCTTATACTTGGGCAACTAGTGGAGCAACTTATACTGCATCTGGAGTTTATCCATATGTGGTTGGATGTAACACCGCTACATTAACCTTGACATTGACACCAGCAACTACAACAGGTAGCGAGTCAGTTTCAGCTTGTGGAAGTTCTTACACCTGGGCAACTAGTGGAGCAACTTATACTGCATCAGGAACCTATGATTATGCTGTAGGTTGTAACACAGCTACACTTACGTTGATATTGACACCAGCAACTACAACAGGAAGTGAGTCAGTATCAGCTTGTGGAACTTCATATACATGGTCAGTAAATGGAGCAACTTATACTTCATCTGGAACTTATGATTATGTTGTAGAATGTAACACGGCTACGTTAACTTTGACATTGACTCCAAACACTACAACAGGAAGCGAGTCAGTTTCAGCTTGTGGAAGTTCATACACTTGGGCAACAAGTGGAGCAACTTATACTGCATCTGGAGTTTATCCATATGTGGTTGGATGTAACACCGCTACATTAACCTTGACATTGACACCAGCAACTACAACAGGTAGTGAGTCAGTTTCAGCGTGTGGAAGTTCTTACACTTGGGCAACTAGTGGAGCAACTTATACTTCATCAGGAACCTATGATTATGTTGTAGGATGTAACACTGCTACATTAACCTTGACATTGACTCCAGCTACAACAACAGGAAGCGAGTCAGTTTCAGCTTGTGGAAGTTCTTATACTTGGGCAACAAGTGGAGCTACTTATACTTCATCTGGAACATTTGATTATGTTGTAGGATGTAACACGGCTACATTGACATTGACATTGACACCAACTACAACAACAGGAAGTGAGTCAGTATCCGTTTGTGGAAGTTCTTATACTTGGGCAACAAGTGGAGCTACTTATACTGCATCTGGAACCTATACTCATATTGTAGGATGTAATGTTGCTACTTTAACTTTGACATTGACACCAGTTACTACAACAGGTAGTGAGTCAGTATCTGTTTGTGGAAGTTCTTACACTTGGGCAACTAGTGGTGCTACTTATA
>JANMZS010000081.1:0-28034 GCA_031383535.1 Flavobacterium sp. | reverse complement strand
GACTCTTTTTCCCATCGGCTCCCGCTACGCGGTTGCTGTGAAAACATCGTTGCATTCGCACGACGTTCTCCCATCAACCGCTTTGACGGATTTTCTTCGAGAGTAAACTCTCTCGAAAACCTCGACAAAGCGGGAGCCGTTAGCAGCTAGTGTATGTGAACCGTACTAAAATTGATAATATGAAAAAGTATAAATCTAAAATAGATCTTTGGTTGATAATTGTCTTGACAGTAGTGTTTGGTGGAATTCTTGTACTTTCAATAATCAAAAAAGATTGGCTTGGATTTACAATTGCAATGATTCCCGCGATATTTATATGGAATATGTTTACATCTACATACTATATAATTACGGAAGATGAAGTAATTATTAGGGGTGGAATATTTTACAAGTTAGTAATCAAAATAACCGATATAAGAAAAATATCAGAGTCAAATGATTTGATAAGTTCACCTGCTCTCTCGATTGATCGTCTAGAAATTCTATATAACAAGTTTGATACAATTTTAATTTCTCCCAAAAAGAAATATGAATTTGTAAAGTCAATAGAAGTATTAAAACCAGACATTGAAATTAATTACCGGAAATAAACACCAGCTGCTAACAGCTGTCACGACTTATTGCTCGATTTTCTTAGCCGGAACATTTTCCTCACGAAAAAAATCTATCTTAGTGGAGAAATCGCGGTTCGCTTTTCCGCAACAAGACGTGGCAGCAAACCGTTGTGTGCAACCTTGCCGAAAATGACGCAGAAAAATACCCTTAAAAAACGGATAAAAAAGGGTCTCTTAACGGTAATTTGAAAAGCAAATTATAAATATTATAAAAAAAATCTAAATATTAAGGTAACAAATTACAAACCTAATTGATATAACACTATAACTTTAAAAACAAGAAAACCATGAAACAAAACAAAACAAAACAAAACAAAACAAAACAAAACAAAACATTCAAAATCATTCTTACCCTTTGCTGCTTTTTAGCATTTAGTGTAAATGCGTTGGCAAGTGCTCCACAAAATCCACCAATTCCAGGTATCGGAGTCGTAGTTAAGAAAAATCCAGGTGGTGGAGCCAGCAAAGCCACAACAGGCAAAGACGGCAGCTTTAGTTTAGAGCTTGCTAAAGGCTCGTATTTAGTTTCCTTAAACCAAGAGCAACTTATGAAAGTAGGTCAAGAACTAGTAAAAATTCAAAACCCAAAAAGCAATTATCTTTTTAATGGCGATGGTACACAACTGGTAATTGCCGATAACGAAAACATCATCATGTCCCAATTAGAAGGAGATGTAAACTCTGATTTAATACTTATTACGGCACTAAAACCTACCACCTTGCAAGGAAGCTTGCTTTGGGATAGTTCAGTTGTTAATCAACCACAGGAAAAAAATGGTCCTAAAGTAGGTCATGTAACTATAATAAAAAGAAATGCTTCGCAAAGTCTGCAAGTTTTTTGCCCAACAGGAACTGTAGGTTTAGGTGGCAAATGTGTGCCTATAAAAGAGTTAGAAAACACACCAGTAGGAAAATCAGAAGCTTATGTTGGACACGTTACGCTATTAAGAAAGAACAGTAGCGCCATGAAAGTAGCAGAAACCGAAGGTGGACCAATATCAGGTCAAGTAGTTAAAGGAGGTACAAATGGCGGTACTCATAAAGTAAAACGAACTGGTCATGTTACCTTATTGCGTTTTTCTAAGCCGCTAATTTATATTGGTGGTGGTATTACAAGCCCAAGCAGCACAACCAAAGAAGCTGGTGTTGTAAACGGTATAGATATAAACCTGAGTGTGTACAAACCAATATGGTTTTGGGGCAATACCTCATTAGGTATAAACGCGGGTGGTGGTTACACCACAGGCAATGGCGATTATGCGTTAGACAACCGCTATACGGTGTATCAGTTGCAAGGACAAAGTGCACCACCCACCGTTTCTGAAAAAGGAAGTGGTAGCCCAAAAAATGCGGGTTTCAAATTTGAAGCAGGTCCACAAATGAATATTCATTTGGGTGATGTAACGGTTTCGCCAATCTTGAATGCCGCTTATTTAAGTATTTCACAAAAAGCGTTTGCGGTTACCGAAACAGTACAAGAAAACACGGTAGATTATCCTTATGTTTTATTAGCCCAAAAAGCCACCAAAACCAGTGGTTTGGGTATAATTCCAAAAGTTAGGGTGGCATACAACATCACTCCAAGTATTGGCATTTGGGTAGAAGGCAGCTACATCATGGGACCGAAAATTGAAACCGAAAGTACCCGCTTTGTTCTTGACCCCAATATTCCTAGCGACAGTTATAACTTAGGTCATTTCAACGAAGGGCAATACATCACTACCAAAAGCGACAGTAAGTATAGTGCTGTGGGTGTAAGTGGTGGTATTGTTATTAGTTTGGGGAGAATAAAGAACAGTGAGAATAATCCAATAACTAATGAACCAAATACTCCAATTAATGCTTACCATACTCAAGAGTTTAATGGTGGTTGCACTAGAACTTGTACAGGAGATTGGTCTGTAAATAAGGATTTTACAGTGTATACTTGTGATGGTACTGCTGGTCCATTAGTATGCAACGGTATGGGCAATACAGTTTTAACTACCAATAGAGTAATTGCAGATAAAGTTTTTGATAAATATGGAGAAGTATATGACAAAAAGTCTTTAAAGATTCAGGAGTTTTTTGCATGGGGTAAAACTGGACACTGGTGTAATAAAGGAGGTATTTATTGCTACGGTAAAACAAAAATTGATATTCAAGGTAAAACGAGTTCTAATACGGATGAAACAGTTGCTGAAACTTCAATCAAACTAAATGATAAAAATATTGTTATTACTTCAATAAGTCAATCCGGTAGCGTTTCAAAAGAAACACTTGAAAGTTTTAAAAATAAAAAAGTAGAGCGCACCATTGAACCGATTCCTTCCGATTATTACAAAGAACTACTAAATAGTGTTGGACTTTTGACACCTAAGGAAAACATAGTTTTTACACCAGAAAATCAGAGCTATGAAGTAGTTAATACCACCAACGAAGGTAAACCAGTTCAAATTATTGAGGTTACTCAAAAAACCAAAATTAATATTGATGGTAAAGAATATAATTTGATAGTCATCACCACAAGTGGTAAAGGATCTGGTTCTCCAAAAAACCAAGGTTTTTAAAAAATATAATGAGTTAATTGTAAAACCCTGAGTGAAATAGCTCGGGGTTTCTTGTTGAAGTACTTTTCTAACACAATAAAGGCAGCACACAACGGCCGTTTGGCAAGATTGCGAATTTTGTGGTAAATTCACGTTTGCGTTTCGCAAGAAATATTATCTTAGTTGAAAATAAACGGTTACGAAGTTCGCAACCTCGCCAAGCGGCGGAACGTCAGGCTGTGAAATAACCCGATTTTTATTGTTTTTTTACTTAATATGAAGACCATAAATTGGTTTTAAGCGAAGCTAATTTTTGAGGTGTTTGCGTATGAACCAAAAATATTTAGGAGTAATTGAAGCCTTAAATAGGTCGTTTTTAGCAAAAAAAAGACTTTTGCCTTGTAGGGTGAATTCCATTTTTTGAGTTTGGCAATCAGCTCGGGAACTCCAAGGATATTGATGCTGCGTTTGATGTTATACACCAACATGATTAAACTATGTTCGCCGTTTACTTTTTCTAATCCTATTAAATCGGTGTAATTGTATCCCCATTTCCGCTTTATTGTTCCAAAGATGTGTTCGTTGATCTCCTGTCGCTTGCGGTACAGTTGTGGGTTTTCTTTGTAGCGATTCTGGTTTTCTTCTACGGCTTGGGCATATTGGCTGCGGTCTATCTCTCTTCCGCCTTTCCTACTGGTACATAAGTCTTTTACTGGACAGGTTCTACAGGCTGGTGTGCGATACTTTTGGAATAGATAACTGGTGTTTTCTCCATCTCTGGTTTTCTTGTGCCAGCGACCTGTAGTAGTCAGGGTTTGCCCTTGGGGACAAGTATAAGTATTCTCTTCTTGGTTATACCTGAATTTCGAAACCAAATACTCGGGTTGGGTGCCGTTTTCGTTGCTCTTGCCTTGGTCTGGGTGGGCTACAATGGTGGTGATGTTGTTCTGCTTACAGATTTCTATCTCGCGACCGTTATGGTAGCCTTTGTCTACTAATGCGGTGTAGGTTGCTATATTCAAATTTTCTTTGGCTTCTAGTGCAATGGCTGAGAGTGCATTCTTGTCATTGCGGTTGATGGTATGTGTGGCTACTACTAAGTTGTGTTTATCATCTACAGCGGCTTGAAGATTATAAGAAACCTCTACCACTTGTCCTTGTACCAATAGTGCTCTAGCATCGGGGTCGGTGGTGCTTACTTGGGGCTGGCCACTTTCTTTGAGTTGTGATTCTAAGAGTTCGTACCTGATTTTGTTTTGTTTTAATCGTTCTATTTTTTGTTGAATATTAGTAACCGTTGTACTGTTTTCTTGGCTGTCGTTTTGGTCTAATGCGGTTAAATATTCTTGTGTTTTAGCTTCGATATAAGCCATATGTTTGTCGATTTTCTTTTGGTTAAAGTTGGACTTTTTACCATTGTGTGCTCTGGATTTGGTGCCGTCAATAGCGATGGTATCCCCAGAAATTAAATCGGCATCTTTTAAAAAGGATACAAAGAGTTTGAAGAGTTGTTTTAAGGCTTTGGGATTGTCTTTCCTAAAATCGGCTATGGAGTGGTAATTGGGACGTATGGCTTCTATGAGCCATTGCATCTCTAGGTTGCGAAGGCATTCTTTCTCTAATCTTCTCGAACTGCGAATGCCGTTCAAATAGCCATATAAGTATATTTTTAAAAATACTTTTATATCAAAACTTGGTCGACCTTCGGTTTTTAAAACCCTTGGGATAAAACCTATTTTTTCTAGGTTGATACTATGGACAAAAGCATCGATAAATCGAACCGGATTGTCCTGAACAATAGTGTCTTCTAAACTACCTAATTGCAGTTGATGACGCGAAATTCCTTGTCCCGAAGCGTCGGGAGTGTTGCATGGTTAAATATAAGAAAAATAAGTATTTCTTACAATCATTTTACTATATTAGTTGGGAAGATTGCGAAGTTTTTTCACAGTCTGACGTTGCGCCGCATGCTAAAAAAAATCCGAATAATCGAAGTTGATATACTAAAATGATATACATTTGTAATATAAATTAAAAGCATATGAAAACAGTATCATTAAAAATAGACGATTCAATATTCGGAGAAACTGAAAAAATACTTTCTCGTATTAGTATTCCTAGAAACCGATATATCAATCAAGCAATTGAGTACTATAACAAAGAACAAAAAAGACAAATTTTAGAGAAAAGACTTAAAGCCGAATCTAGCTTAGTCAAAAAAGATTCTATGAACATTTTAAAGGATTTTGAAAAAATTGACTATGCAGATTAATCAATATGAAATTTGGATTGCCGATTTAAATCCACAAATAGGAACTGAAGCTGGAAAAACTAGACCTGTTTTAGTTGTTCAGACAAATTTATTAAATAAAATCCCTCATCCATCAACTGTTGTCTGTCCAATTACAACTAATGTTCAAAAAGATTCTGATATTTTAAGAGTTCATTTGAAAAAAGGAATGGCAAATTTACATGAGAATTGTGATGTAATGATAGATCAAATTAGAGCAATAGACAATAAACGATTGATCAAAAAAGTTGGAAATTTGCCAAATGAATTAATTGACAGAATAAAAGAAAACATTTCTATAATAATTGATTTGGATTAGAAGCTCGACAGCACAACAGATGCTAAATCTCATGGCTAGGCTTTCTGTAAGTTGTTCGTTTCTATGTGACTATGCTTTTACACGAACAACTTCTAAAGGCACAACCTTAATTCACGCCAACGGACAAAAGGTTGCGGAAGAAAATAGAGAACTTTTTGTTCTTCAAAAAAAAAAACAAATGGACAATGGAAAATTAGCCGTTTTATGTTTAACAAAATGAAATAAAACAGACAAGAAAGGTACCCTATTAACAGCGGTAGCTGTTGCACAACTTTCAGTTTTGAAAGAGAATCCAAAAATCATAAAAAAGCAAGCTTGTTTTTTTAGTTACAGCTCAAAATTGTAAAACTTAAATGGCTTAAAAACCAGCTTTTGTACTCAAAATTGATTGGTTTTAAAAAAGTATTAGTCTACCTTACTTTTAGAGATACAACTTGGGTTAAAACGCTTGGTTTTTTCACTACAAAACGCAAAAATTTATGCTGCCATAAGTGCATGTTTGTTGGCATTGTTTTACACCTCGTATATTTACTCGCTTCATGTTAGTGAAGTTAACTAAAGCACTAATCAATAGTTTATACTATAAAAAAGATTTAACTACATTTCAACCCAAACTGATAAATAGTAGTCTGAGTATACGTTTCTCCCGGATTTAATACCGTTGATGGAAAACTATCTTGATTGGGTGAGTCAGGGTAATGTTGCGCTTCTATACAAAAACCAGAACGAAAAGCATTAGGTTTAGATTTCTTTCCTTTATCCTGACCATCTAAAAAATTACCTGTATAAAATTGAACACCAGGCTCTGTAGTAAATACTTTTAATTCTATGCCTGTTACATCATCTGAAACTGTTGCAGCCCAACTAAGTTTTGATATTTCTTTATTTAATACCCAATTATGATCATATCCGTTAGCTTGTTTTAACGCAATATAATCTTCATTAATTCGAGCTCCAATCGTGTTAATTGTTTTAAAATCCAATGGAGTGTTTGAAACACTTAGAATTTCTCCAGTAGGAATTGAATCCCTATTAGTTGGAGTAAAATAATCGGCATTGATTAATAAATCGTGAGATTCTATTGTCCCCTCGCCTACTCCTTTTAAATTAAAATAGGTGTGATTTGTTAAATTTATTAGAGTTTTAGCATCTGTATTCGCCCAATAGGTTATTTTAATTTCATTAGCATGAGTAAGTGTATAGCTAACTTTAACTTGAAGATTACCTGGAAACCCTTCTTCACCATCTTTAGAAAAATAGGTTAATTCAATAGCTTCCTCCCCATTTTCAAAAAGAAAAGGTTTCGCTTCCCAAACCACTTTATCAAAGCCTTTTTCTCCACCATGAAGTGAATTAGGTCCATTATTAGTCTCTAACGAATAGGTCTCTCCGTCGATTGCAAATTTACCATTAGCAATTCTATTGGCAAATCGACCTACTATAGCACCAAGATATTTATCGTCTTTTTGATATTCATCAATAGATTCTAAGCCCAAAACTACATCGACTGCCCCGTTTTCTTTATTTGGAACCATCAAGCTTACTAGTCGAGCTCCAAAATTAGTAATTTGACAATGAAGCCCATTCTTATTTTTCAAATTGTAGAGCAAAACCTGCTTGTTATCAACTTTTTTTGAAAAATTGGAAATAGCTAAATTTTCAGAAATCATTATTTTTATTATTATATATATAGGTTAAGATTTCCTAACTTTTAACTCCCATTCCCAAGCACTCGCTACAGCTTCATCAAGTGTAGCTTGTGTTTGCCAACCTAAAACAGATTTTGCTTTATCTGTATTAGCATAAGTGGTTGTCACATCGCCTTCTCTTCGGTCTACTATTTTGTAAGGTAATTTTTGACCACTAACTTTTTCAAAACTATTAATGACATCTAATACAGAGCTTCCTTTCCCAGTACCCAAATTAAAAATTTCAACAACTTCCAAGTTCTCTTTATTAATTAGACGTTCCATAGCAATTACGTGAGCTTTGGCAAGATCAACAACATGAATATAATCACGAATACAAGTACCGTCAGGAGTAGGATAATCATTGCCATACACTAATAGTTCTTTGCGAATTCCCAAGCCTGTTTGTGTAATAAAAGGTACCAAATTTTGAGGAACTCCCCTAGGTAATTCCCCAATATTTATAGACGGATGAGCACCTATTGGATTAAAATAGCGCAATAAGATAGCATTAATTTTACTAATTTTAGCTACATCTGTAATAATCTCTTCTCCTATTTGCTTAGTATTTCCATAAGGAGATAATGCAGGTTGTATTGGAGAATTTTCAGTTATTGGCATTGTTTCGGCCTGTCCATAGACTGTACAAGAGGAACTGAAAATAAAATTTGAAACTGGCTTTTTCTCTAATTCTTGAAGTATATAAATTAAACTAGCAATGTTATTTTCATAATACAATAATGGATTTGTAACACTTTCGCCAACTGCTTTTGAAGCTGCAAAATGTATTATGTTATGTATATCAGAATGCCTTTTAAAGAAATCAATTACTGATTTCTTTTCTCTTAAATCAATATTTTCAAACAACGGCAAAATACCCGTAGTTGCAAAAATTCCATCAATTACCTCTTCTGACGAATTGGAAAGATTATCGATTATTACTACTTCATGACCTGCTTTTTGTAATTCAACAACGGTATGTGACCCAATAAATCCCAAACCACCGGTTACTAATATCTTCATTTTTTTCTTAATTTATTTGTTTTTAGTATTTCGGCAATTTTATCTCAAATTAAAATTACTTGTACATTTTATTTTACCAAAATATTGAATATAATGCAACTAAAATTCCAGAAATAATCAAAGTTCCTACAGCAAAACCATTACTTACTTTAAACATTTTAGAGTCAATCTCTAATCCTTTGGCTTTGTATCCTTTTTTAGCATCGTACAAACTAATAACAATCATAAGCAAAACACAAATAACAAAAACAAATCCCATTCGGTCTATAAACGGAATTTCGTAAGCCATTGTTTTATCTTTTTGTTCTACCAAAGTAGCAAAACCAGTACTGTACAAGAATTCTAAATTCATGAAGTTTGGTAAGAATTTAAAAATAACTGACAATACAAAACCACCAATTGTAGCAAACATGGCAGCATTTGAACTTGTTTTTTTCCAGAAGAAACCTAAAATAAACATAGCAAAAATTCCTGGACTTACAAACCCTGTGTATTCTTGAATAAATTCAAAACCACCTTTTTTGTCAATCCCCAACAATGGAGCAATGATAACTGCAATAAGCATTGCAACTAATACAGTAATTTTACCCACTCTAACCATTTTCAATTCACTGGCGTCTGTATCAATTTTTTTCTTGAAGATGTCTAAGGTAAAAATAGTTGAGATACTATTTACTTTCCCTGCTAATGAAGCAACAACTGCAGCTGTTAATGCAGCGAATGACAATCCTTTTAATCCAACTGGCAATAAATTCAATAATACAGGATATGATTTATCAGGATTAATTATTCCATCAGGTCCTAATAACTCCGTTTGCAAACCACCTTTCATATAGATTACATAAGCAGCAATACCCGGCAATACAACAATTACAGGCATTAATAACTTTAGAAAAGCAGCAAATAAAATTCCGCTTCTTGCTGTTTTCAAATCTGCTCCTAATGCTCTCTGAGTGATGTATTGATTGCAACCCCAATAATTTAAGTTAACAATCCACATACCTCCAAACAATACCGTTAGTCCTGGTAAACTTGGGAAATTCGCATTATCTTTTTTAAATATCATGTGAAAATGATCCCCTGATTGATCCAACATATAATTAAATCCTTGAACTAAACCATGTTGTCCATTCAATTCGGCAACTTTATCTAAGGCTAAATAAGTCGTAACTAATCCCCCAAAAATCAAGAAAACCACCTGAATAACATCTGTATATCCTATCACTTTCATTCCTCCTAATGCAATTACTATTGCAAAAAAGGCCAAACCATACATACACAAATTAATTTCTATTCCAGATATCCCGTTAATTGCCAGAGCTCCTAAGTAAAGAATAGACGTTAAGTTAACTATTACATAAAGAAGCAACCAAAAAACTGCCATAATCATGGCAACATTTCCATCATATCGTTGACTCAAAAACTGAGGCATCGTGTAAATT
Source organism: Flavobacterium sp. (assembly GCA_031383535.1). GTDB lineage: Bacteria > Bacteroidota > Bacteroidia > Flavobacteriales > Flavobacteriaceae > Flavobacterium. The sequence continues at coordinate 18,130 of JANMZS010000081.1, read as the reverse complement.
TTATTTTTTAAATAAACAGGTATAAAAAACACAGCTACGATAACCAAAGTCAATGCAGCCATCCATTCATAAGTAGCAATAGCCAATCCCATTTTAAAACCATTACCTGACATGGCAATAAATTGTTCTGATGAAATATTAGATGCAATCAATGACGTACCAATAGCCCACCAAGTAAGCGATCCCTCGGCTAAAAAATAATCATGTGAGGCTGAAATAGATTGTGTTTGTTTACGTTTATAGACCGAATAACCGTATCCGGCTACAATAAAAAAGTAAACTAGAAATACAAGATAATCAAGTAATTGTAATGTTTGCATAATGTGGTTTGATTTAAGTTAGTTATAAAAAAAGTAAAAACACAAATTTAATTTTATTTGATGAATATAATCATTAAATTTAAATTCTCAAATTTATTTTAATTTATTGACCGTAAAAATAAATTATTACCCTAATATTACATCACAGTACCTACCAGTTTATTTTGTAATTCAGTATAAATACAGCTATGAAAATAATTTCTATTTTTAAAAATAATAGTTTGCCAATTTATAAGCAAATTATACATAGCATAGAAAAATCTATTGAAGAAAAAAGAATGAAATTAAATGACAAACTACCCTCTATTAATAAGGTCTGTTTGGAATTTTCTTTATCTCGAGACACGGTATTACAGGGATATGAAGAGTTAAAAAAGAGAGGGATAATTTATGCTATCCCAGGAAAAGGGTATTATGTTAAGAGTACTGGTGTTAGTATTAAAAATAAGATTTTTTTATTATTTGATGAAATAAATGTTTTCAAAGAAGACTTATATAATTCATTCCTGAAAAGTTTGGGAGAAAATGCTCAAGTCGACATTTTTTTTCATCATTTTAACAGTAAAGTTTTTCAAAAATTAATTGAGGAGAGTAACGGAAACTACAATAAGTATGTCATCATGCCTTCAAATCTTAAAAAAATTACTTCTATATTAAATACCCTACCAGTTAAGGATGTATATATTTTAGACCAAACAAATTCAGAATTAGAACAATTTCCTTACATAGTACAAAATTTTGTAAAAGATATTTATAATGCACTCATAGAAGGTAAATCAAGATTAGATAAGTATCAAAAATTGATACTTATTTTCCCAGGTTTTCGGGAACCATTAGAAATGAAAATTGGTTTCGAAAAGTTCTGTATCGATTATAATTTTGAATATGAAATTATATCTGAGTTTAACAACTTTAAGATAAACATTGGGGATGTATATATTATTCCAAACGACAGAGATTTGGTTCAAGTTATTGAACAAGCCAAAGTGACTAATTTAAAAATAGGTGTTGATTTAGGAATAATATCCTATAATGAAACACCTCTAAAAAAAGTAGTAGAAAATGGAATTACAACAATTTCTACAGATTTTGAAAATATGGGTGAGATTTTAGCTCAAATGATTTTAGAAAGTAAAACAGATCAGATAGAAAATAAATGCCATTTAATTCTCAGAAACTCTTTGTAATATCATTCGTATTTATTGGTCACAAAAATAGTTGAAAATTTGCCTGTCGTCAGGCAGGTCTGCCTGTCGGCGACTGGTATTCACTTTTAGGTTCTAAATAAATTTGGTACCAATTTATCAATATAAGTAATGAGAACAAAATAGTGTCATTTTTTTACCATATAATATAAGGTCATTTAAGTTTTTGATTGAATCGCTTATGTAAACTTAAGTAATGAGAACAAAATAGTGTCGTTTTTTTTTACCATATAAGGCATATAAGAACATTTAAGTTTTTGATTGAATCGCTTATTTGAACTTACATGCCTTATATGGTAAGATTAAATGTATAATTGTTTCAATACGACAATAATTGATTCTTTCTACTTAATACTATTTTAGTTTTGAATTTTCTGTAATAGAAATTAAAATTCAATCCAGTGAATTTAGGTTGTTTGGTATAAATCTGTGAATCTATGCCAAAATATAAAAACAGGTGTAGACTTCAAGTCAGCTAAACCGCAGCTATCAACTTTCAGTTCAAAAGTGTGGTTTAATAAAAAAGTTTGATGAAACGAATTTCATCAAACTTTCTTTAAAACTTATATAAATAATCCCCAACCGACTTTTCATTTTTTTAGGTCAGATCAGTTTTAAAAAAACATCATTTACTCTTATAGTGAATATCCGAACAATTTCTTAATGCTTCTGCACTTTTTTCTGGGGTAATATCTCTTTGAGATTCTCCCATCATTTCATAACCAACCATGAATTTTTTTACCGTGGCAGAACGAAGCAATGGCGGGTAAAAATGCATGTGCAACTGCCATTCTAAATTTGATTTCCCATCGGTTGGAGCTTGATGAATTCCAGATGAATAAGGAAACGAAGTGTTGAATAGGTTGTCATACTTTATTGTTAATTGTTTTAATATCGTAGCAAAAGCAGTTTTCTCAATTTCTGACATATCTGTAATTTTGGCGATATGCCTTTTAGGAACAATCATCGTTTCAAAAGGCCAAATCGCCCAAAATGGAACTAAAACAACAAAACTATCATTTTCAATAACGATTCTTTCTTTTAGTTTTAATTCCTCGTTTAAGTAATCTAATAATAAGTTACTTTGATTTTTTTCAAAATAATCACCTAGACTATTATGTGTTTTTTCTACTTGTGTAGGTAATGAAGATTGTGCCCAAATTTGACCATGCGGATGGGGATTACTGCATCCCATAACACTGCCTTTGTTTTCAAAAATCTGAACATAATTAATATAATCAATAGACCCCAAAATAGTATATTGTTTTTGCCAAGCTGAAATAACGTCTTCAATATCCGCTACAGAAAGTTCTGGAAGCGTGAGATTATGATTGGGCGAAAAGCAAACTACTTTTGAAATTCCCCGTTCTGATTTGGCTTTAAAAAAAGTATTTGAAGCATCAAATTCTTGTTCTATTTCATCTTGCTTTAAGGCGGCAAAATCATTATCGAAAACAAAACAATTTTCATACTGATCATTAATTTCGCCATTGGCGCGAACATTACCTGGACACAAATAACATTCTGGATCATAAGATGGCAATGTATTAGTCGCCACTACTTCATTTTGACCTTGCCATGGTCTTTTGGCTCGATGAGGAGAAACCAAAACCCATTCCTTAATTAATGGATTATATCTTCTGTGTGGATCTTCATTAATATCAAATTTTCTCATGCTTTTAGTTGTTGTAAATTGTTGTTCCATTTCCTATTTTAACATCATAGATCTTTAATTCTATTTGGAATTTATCATAATAAAGTTCCTTTATTTTTTTCTTGATATCTTCCTCGTGTCCTTTTTTAACTAAATTAATGGTGCAACCACCAAAACCGCCACCCATCATGCGCGAACCAATTATCGCACTTTCATCTTTAGCGAAATCAACAAGATAATCTAGTTCTTCACAACTCACTTCATATTCTCTAGTTAATCCATCATGAGTTTCAAAAAGAAGTTTTCCTAAGGTTTCTATCTCATTATTATCTAATGCAATACTTGCTTTTATTACTCTAGCAATTTCTTTTACAACATAATGACATCTCTTGAAAACATCATCTTCCATTTCATCTTTTATATCCAATAGATGATCTTCTGTACAGTCTCTAAAACTTTTCACTTCGGAGAATTTTCTCTTAACGATTGCGATTCCTATTTCACATTCTTCTCTTCGTTGATTATATTCGGATGTAAAAAGAGAATGTTTGACATTACTATCTAATAAAATCAATGAATAATCGCCAAAGTCTGCATTGTGATAATCGTATTCCAATGTTTTACAATCAATTTTTAGTACTTTATTTTCCAGCCCTAAAACACTGGCAAATTGATCCATAATACCACAATTAATTCCAACCCAATGTTCTGCTTTTTGACTCATCAAAGCAATATCAATAAGTTTAATAGATAATCCATACAGTTCTTTAATTCCTTTCAAAAAACCACATTCTAAAGCGGCAGAAGAAGAAAGCCCAGAACCAGAAGGAATATTACTGCTAAAAACACAATTTACACCTTCAAAATGATAGCCATTTAACTGTAATTGGGTTACAATTCCTCGTATATAATTAGTCCAAACCTTATCGTCTAAACTTGGTTTTTCTGAAAAATCAATACTAAATTCATCATTCAAATCTAAAGCAATAATTCTAGAAGTACTGCTTTTACTTTTTGCGAATGCAAAACAAATAAATTTATCAATAGCTGCTGGCATTACAAATCCATCATTATAATCGATATGCTCTCCTATGATATTGATTCTACCAGGAGATAAAATTACTAGCTCAGGTTCATTACCAAAATGATTTAGAAAAGCATTTTTGGTGTTATTAATTAGTTGAATATCCATACTGTTGAAATTGGTTAATTAGTTAATATGATTTATTAAAAATAACGTTTTAACGTTAAACAAAAAACTTTTTAAAGTGTAAAAATAAATATTAAAAAATATAATTACTTACTAGTACCTACCAGTTTGTATTTTTTTGACAACCACTTTAATATCAATAAAAAAAAATAAAGATATCAAGGGTACTTCAAAACTTATTTGAACTTTGTAAAAAAAAAAATCCCCCGCAAAAAGCGAGGGACTTAATCAACCATTACAAAAAAAAATTATTATTAAATTATTATTTTTTAATCACTTTAAGCGTTTTCACTTGAGTACCTTGACTTACAATTACATTGTAAATACCAGTTGCATAGTTTCTACCTACTTGAACTGAAGTAGCTGTTGCTTGACGGTTTTCGATTAAACGACCTACCATATCATACACTTTTACATTTGCCCCTTTTCTTGAAGCTTCAATTGTAAATTCATCTGATGATGGGTTTGGATACGCTTTTGCGCTGAAATCATCGGCAACAACTTCTGTTGCTTCAATTTTTCCTCCAGCACAAACTCCTAATTTTACTGTAAATGATTTTTCAGCAAAACCTGTACCAGTAGTTGCTCTAGCTGTTAGAAGAACAGTCGATTTTAGTGCAGATGGAGCGGTAGTAAAATCAATACTCACACTGTTACCTACAACGGCTCCTATCACTACACCTGCTGTAGATGTTGTAAAGCTATACGTAACGCCTAGTACTGCAGGCACACTTAGTGTTACTACACCACAGCTAGTGCTGTAGGTTGTAAATAATGTTCCTGATCCTGTATCGCCTCTATAGATAGCTGCAGGAGCTTTTGGTGCTGCACTCGTACAAGTCAAATCTTTTGAAAGAAGTGATGTTCCATTACCGTTTACTCCATATACTTTAAATACAAATGAAGTTTCATTGGTAACATTTGCTAAATTAACTTGTATTGTAGGTAAAGTACTTGTATACGTATTTGCCTCTCCAATTACAGGCGTCGCTGTAGTAGTAGCTTGTGCAGGCAATACCCATTTGTATGAAGTAGCTTCTGAACCTGCTTTTGTATTTTCTGTAGCTGTCAAGGTTAACATTCTTGTTTTCAAAGCACCCGTGTAAGCGTCTAATTTTGTGATTTTAAGAACAAGAGGTAACTCTGAATCTGTAAGCGTTATTGCTTTTGGCGTTCCTGCTTCTGCTCTGGCAACACTTAGTGTTTTAGTAGAAGAAGCACAACCTGCAAAGGAAGTACAGCTAAATACAAGTGGATCATTTGAAGCGATAACATTTCCTAAATGAACCGTAATTACTAGATCGTTATTTTCATCACCTGATACTACTGTAGTTCCTACTGGCAATGTCCAAACGTGATGATCGGCAGTACCACTTTCATCTATAGCGGTCAACGTTAGTATTTTTGAAGCATCGCCTACAAAGTTACCTCCTTTTTTAATTACGATAGCGTTATAAGTAAGCACAACTGATTTTGGCGCTTTTGGTGCTTTAGTAGTCAAGGCTAATAATTTTGGTTTTCCTGATGGACAACCTAGGCTGTTTTTAGCATCTACAGATACAGCTCCTATTAGACCTGGTGTTGCACTAGCTCCAAAGAAGTTTACATTAATAGAAGAACCTGTTGCAGAACCATCAATAGAAGCTCCTGCTGGAACTGTCCAACTGTGTAATGTTGCTGCTGAAGGTGCTGCTGTAAAAGTTACTAAGTTATTAGTACCAATATATTTACAGATATTTTTAGACTCAGTCGATGAGATAGCTGGTGCTGGAACTAATGCTGTTAAAGTAACAGTTACTGCAACTCTTGGATCAGTTAGTAGTCCTGCTGGAGTACTGGATATAAAGTAAGTAACTGCTGCTAATTTTTGAGTACCTGCAAAAGCTGCTGTGGTTGGTTTATTATCTTTATAGAATTTGAAATCTGTTCCTGCAGTAGCAGATCCTACGGTTGCTCCAACGCAGAAGGCAGCGTTTATAGTTAAATCTAATACTTCGGTAACACAATTGGTTGTTGTACCAGTATAAGTACCACTAGCTGTATACGTTTGACCATTGTTAGCCCAAGTATAGGTTAAAGCACTAGAAACAGTTGTTACATTGTTTGTATTAACAACTACTGTAAAGTTTCCTGCAGATGATCCTGTACCGCTTGCATTGGTTACAGCTACAAGACCTGTGGTAGCTCCAGTTGGAAGAACTGCGTCTATTCTAGTATCGCTAACAACGGTTACTCCCGAAAGAGCAACACCATTAACAGTCACACCTGTAGCTCCTGTAAATTTATACCCTAGAATTGTTAGAGTAGACCCTTCACACCCTTGTGTAATCGTATTAGAACCATCTCCACTCAATTGAGTAACTATTGGATTACCAGAATACGCTAATTGTACTTTACCCCCGTCTCTTCTAGCAGGAACATAAGGTGCAGAAGTTGCAGGATCAATAGTTTCACCAACTGGTGCAGAATACACTACAGACCATCCTGGTGTTAAACCTACAACAGAAGCAAAAGTACCCACAAGTGGCGCAAGAGTACCAGTAGACATAATGTCAATTGGCGTAGCCAATGTTCCACTTGGTGTATAAATTCCTGTTACATCTAATGTAGCATTCGTAATATCAAAACCACCATAATCAACTGAGTTATTTAATTGGTCATAATCAACACCAGCAGTTGTATTACCACTTACATCTATTTTTGCAGTTCCGTAAATATAATACCAAGAGTATTTATTAAATTCAGCAACTCCTTTTCCAGAACCTCCTGGAGAAAATACACTAGTCGCTGAACTTGAACCCACACTTGAAAGAGAAGTCAAATAAGTTGAACCTGTACCAGTACTAATAGTTCCTGAGTTTGGAGTAGATGATGAAATAGCCCCTTTTGCTGACGAAGCAGTAAAACTAGCAATAGCTGCTGCCGGTGGGTCTACCACTGCTGCCGTAGCGGTGTAAGCAATCGTTGCATTTCCTGTACCAGACACTAAAGTAAGAGTACCAGAAGTAGTTGAGATTGAAGCCGTGTCAGAAGATGTCAGTGTATTAGTAGACAATGTTGTTCCAAAAGTGAATTTTTGTACCACTACTGTATATTGATTAGTACCATCCGTGTAAATAGCACCTAGACTAGCTGTAGCCGATGTCAATACACCATTGAAGGTAACTAGTTTTGAATTTGCTGTATCAGCAGTTTTTACAAAATTGATACTACCACCAGCATTATTGTTTATGGCAGTAAAACTTCTCATTTCACTATTAGAATTAATAATATGGTTGTTGTTTATAGTGGTTTTTGTACCAAAATTATAAACAGTTCCCTCTAAATTGATAATACCAGCATTATTAAAAATGGAACGTGCACCTTCACCAGCAGTTGTACAATAGATTGCATTACCAGTACCTACAATTGTTGAAGTATTTTTTAAAGTTAAAACACCTGTACTAGTATTGTTTACATTTATCACACTTCCTGCGTTTGCAGTACCACCACCACCGTTTCCGATGTTATAAGCAGAATGACCAACAGTAACGGCATTTAAATTTACATTCAATAAACCTTCGTTATTGATATTGAAAACAGAAGCAGTAGCTGAAGCACCAGTGCTTAATCCAATTCCAGATCGTGTTGAAGCACCAAGAATGTTTATAGTTCCTTTGTTGGTAAAATTAGTAGCATTAGCACTAGACGAAAATCCAGCTATACCCGAATTTAAATTTCCAATAGCACTGTTTAAAGTAAGAGTTGTACCGGATTCTACAGTTACACTAGTTCCACCACCCAAGCCTATCAAACTTCCAATAGAAGGTGAACCAACAGTTCCTAATGTTAATCCTGCGCCATCAATAATCAATTTATTAGCATTATTTCCTCCAACACCTCTAATAGCCGATATCCCTAATAAAGTTGCTTGATTAAAAGAAATGCTAGTATTATTTAACGCTAGCCTGTAGGTTACATTGGCATTATTCGTTGGTGTGGTAGTTGTACCACTATTACCAGTAGCAACAATTGCAGCACTAGAAGCAAGATTTGCATTAGGCAAACTTATGCTTAGAGATCCGCTTCCTGAATAGCTCCATTCTGTAGGAACGGTTGGCAAAAGACTCGGATTACCACAAATAAATCCATAAACAGGAAAACCTGTACTACCAGCTGAACTTGTAGTTATGGTGATTGTCCCATTATTGACAACATTACCACCGTTTAATGAAAATGGTGCAACCGTAGCTGCATTTACAGTAAGTGTAGCACCTGATTCTATGGTTAAAGTACCACCTGTAGCATTATATTGATTGGTTACAAACGTTCTGCCTACTGTAATAGTTACACCTGTTGGAATTTTTGGTGCATTGGCTCCATTTGAAGGAATGTAAGCCCAGTCATCTAAATCTACTTGACCTGGATACAAACTTGTTCCAGCTACTCCAGTGGTTGCTCTAGATTGAACAAACCAGTTGCCTGCGTTATTCCAATCACTTGATACATTTCCTGTCCAAACGAGTACATCGTTAGTTGCAGTACTTGTTGGAAAATTTTGCGCCATTGCCGAATTGGCAAACAGACAACAAAAAGTCATAAATAAGGCAATCAAGCCCCATTTTGGTTTTTTGATAGAATAGAAATTCTTTTTCATAGTTAATATAGTTTGTTTAATAAATAGTATCGGGAACTATTCCCAATTTTTTTGATGCGTTTGTTTAGTTTGTTTAGGATATTTTTTTACATCCAAAAGTTCTATAATTTATTTTTAATTAGATAAAAAACTGTCTGTTTACAAACAGCTTTCTATGTCTAATTTTATATTTTTAACTTTAGTGAGATTTCAATAGTAAATCGATTTTTAATTTTTGTCAAAGTTTAAAACTTTGACAAAGATGTCAAATCAAATAAGTATTCAGCTATGGAAAATTTACCATTAAAATTTAGTAGATTTTTTTATTATTTAACCCTTTGGGTATAGCAATACCCAAAGGGTTATTTTAATTACTCTTTAATAATTTTAAAAGACTTTTTAGCATTATCTATGGTAACGTTCATTAGGTAAAAACCTTTTTGCAAATTAGAAAGGTTAAGTTGTTTTTGAGTGGCATTCACAGTACTGCTTTGAACTTTTTGACCTAAAAGATTAAACAATTCTACCTTACTAATTTCTTTATTAGCAGATATATTTAATTGGCTCTTAGTAGGGTTTGGGTAGTAACTAAATTTGAAATTAGAAAATTCTGAATCAGATGTACCAAGATTAGAATACACTAATTGTACTTTTCCTCCTATACCACCTGTATAATTAACCGACCATCCATTTGGTTTTCCAATAACTGAAGCAAAAGCACCAATAATCGCACCACCAGTAATCTCAGTAGTGTTTGTTCGCATAATATCTATGGTAGTAGCTGCAGTTGGTGTGTAAAGACCTGTTAAATCAAGTGTAGCAGTAGAAATATCAAATGTTGTCTCTGTGCCTGTAATGTCAATTAAGTCATAATCAACACCAGCACTCGTACTTCCAATAGCCTGTATTTTTAGAGTACCATTAAATGTGAAAGGATCTTGTACTTTTGTGAAAACAGCAATACCATTTCCAGAGTCACCACCAGGAGATAATACACTAGTAGAAGCTTCCATTTTTACACCGGTAACATTGGTCATAGCAGTCTTTCCAGTATTTGTATTAATAACACCACTGTTAAAAGTATTTTGAAAAAATGCACTATTATTATTGGATACCTGTGCAGTATAATTTATAGTTGCATCACCCGTACCACTCACTTTTGTAAGTACTGTAGTTGTAGGTACTGGTAAAGTAACCGGAAGAGGAATAGAAGCATTGTAAGCAACATTGGTAAGAAGAGTTGCAGTTGTTGATGTTCCCACTTTAGCAAACACTACAGTATGAACATTCATGTTTGGATCTGTATAAACATCTCCTACTGACGCATTAACGGTAGCCGCAATTGTAAGCGTAACAAATTTAAGAGTAGCTGGTGTACTTAAAAAAGTAATTTTACCTGTACTCGTATTGGTAGTATAAAAAGTTCTAAATTCTTGGTTGGTGTTAATAGTTCCTGAATTCGTCATTCTACTAGCACCTGTCTGCGTAGTCGAAGTAGGATCATAAACTTTTCCACCAAAATTGTAATTAGACCCTATAAGATTTAGTGTACCACTGTTGATCAAATGAAGGTTAGGAGCTCCTGAGAAAGTTGTCATAACGATTGGAGCACCCCAACTAGCTCCATTAATTAAGGTTTTTAATGACATAGTTCCTGTATTAGTTACAATAACGTCAGCGGTAAGTGTTGCTCCTCCATTATTTGTTACAGAAATGACTGCGTTCCCTTGTAACACGCTAGTCATATCAATATCAACAATACCATCATTCACAAAATTAACAATACCATTGTTTTGAGCACTTAAACCAAAAACACTTCTTTGCATCGATCCTTTAACAATAATAGTTCCTTTATTTTTTATAAAAGCAGGAATAGAGGTTGCTCCAAATATATACATTCCTATAAGAGAAGTTGGATTACTGCTATCACTGAACACATTAATAGTAGTGCCTTGAGCTATCGTAACATCAACTCCGCCACCTGAAACAGAAAGCAATCCGTTAGTAACTCCTGCTGTTACGCTTCCAAAATTAAGACCAGCTCCTCCAATAATCACTTTACAGCTATACAACGCACCTATACCTACAGCCCTCATCAAATGAGTATTTGCTGTTCCGTTTACTGCTTTTGCAGAAGAAAGCAAAAAATCAGTAGTTCCATTAAAAAGGAATTTGTAAGTGGCATTGGCTGCATTGGCATCAGCACCGTTAAACATAAAACCACCACTGAAATTATTTCCACTGGTAGTATCAATATTTAGAGCACCACTACCTGAATAGGTATATTCTGTAGCAACGCTTGGAATAACTTCAGGAAGCGCACAGGTTATAGCATAACCACTGGTAACATTATTAGTTCCTCCAGAATAGCCACAAGTAACATTGAATGTACCATTATTGATGATATTTCCCCCTTTTAACAATACGGTTTCATTACTAGCACTCAAAACATTAAAATCAACTCCCGAAGGAATTGTTAATGTTGAACCAGTTACAGCCCCTGTTGCATTACTGATTTTAAGACCAGCTACTGAATAAGATAATGCATTTAAATTCGGGCTTGTACCGTTGCTGATTACTGCAATATCTAAAAAAGTTGGTGGCGTAGTTGTCGTCTTTGGAGTAGCAAAAGTAAAAGACAAGTTAGTTCCAGGAGCTGCTGCTGCTGCGATAGGAGCTGGAGTAATTGTTATTATTTTTTGCGTAACATCAATAGTTGCAATTACGGCACCATAAGGAATACCATAACCAGATACTTTGTCACCAACCACAATGTCTGAATTAGCTGTTGCTAAAGTTATATTAGGATTTGGAGCAGCTGTTGTAGCGGCAGCAAAACTTCCTAGTACAGAAACTCCTGAATAATTCCAGTTCGAAGCTACAGACCAATTGGCCCCATTAGTCCCCTTCCAACCAATGTTTTTTTGTGCGTTAATTGAATTGGCGAACAAAACGCAAAAAAACAATGCCAAAGCATGTAATCCTAATTTTTGTTTTTTGATAAAATAATTGTTTTTCATAATTAATTGTTTTTTTTTGTAAATAGTTATCGGGAACCTTTCCCAATTTTTTTGATGGGTTTATATTTATGATTTATACTTTCTGCAATGTACGTTTGTGGTTTATTTCTGTTTAAGCTTTATAGATAAAAACTAAAAGTCATTTTTAACCTAATCGCTTTCATTAACAAACTAACATTTCAAAATTATAGATTTTACACAAACTAGTACTTGTCAAATAAATCAATTAGTAGGTACAAATCAATCAATTCAAGTTCAACAAGGCATTTTCAGCTTACTCTTGTGTGGAATTTCCACAAATCAATGCAGTTTTTATTTTTTTTAATATGAAAGTCCGCTACTCATACCATTGTATCTAATTTTGTCATTCTGAGGAACGAAGACTCAAATAACAAGAGTAACTCATGTGATTTGTTTCACCTGTTCACTTCGTTCGAGTCTCCTGCGTCAAAATGACAAAACAACATAAATTGAACTTATGTGATTCTTCGTTCCTCAGAATAACAAAACAAATCAACTTTATATTTTACCATTAAAATTTCACTAAAGCTTTTTTTTAATAAACATAAATGATATAAACTATATCTGAAAATCAATAAAAAAAGAGGCTGTCCTTTCGGACAGCCTCTTTTACAAAAACAATTATTATGAAATTTTATTTCTTAATCACTCGAAGTGTTTTCACTTTTGTGCCTTGGCTTACAATTACATTATAAACACCAGCTGCATAGTTTCTACCCACTTGAACTGAATTAGAAGCTGCTTGACGATTTTCGATCAAACGACCTACCATATCATACACTTTTACATTTGCCCCTTTTCTTGAAGCTTCAATAGTAAATTCTTCTGATGATGGGTTTGGATACGCTTTTACGCTGAAATCATCTGCGATAACTTCTGTTGCTTCAATTTTTCCTCCAGCACATGCTCCTAATTTTACTATAAATAATTTTTCAGCAAAACCTGTACCAGTAGTTGCTCTAGCTGTTAGAAGAACAGTCGATTTTAGTGCAGATGGAGCGGTAGTGAAATCAATACTCACGGTGTTACCGACAACGGCTCCTATCGTCACACCCGCCGTAGATGTTGTAAAGCTATACGTAACTCCTAGTACCGAAGGCACACTTAATGTCACCACACCACAGCTAGTGCTGTAGGTTGTAAACAATGTTCCTGATCCTGTATCGCCTCTATAGATAGCTGCAGGAGCTTTTGGAGCTGCACTCGTACAAGTCAAATCTTTTGAAAGAAGTGATTGTCCATTTCCGTTTACTCCATATACTCTAAACACAAATGAAGTTTCAGCTCCAACATTTGCTAAATTAACTTGTATTGTAGGCAAAGTACTTGTATAGGTATTAGTATCTACTAATGTAGCCGTACCACCAACAACTGTTGCAGCTGCAGGCAATACCCATTTGTATGAAGTAGCTTCTGAACCTGCTTTTGTATTTTCTGTAGCTGTCAACGTTAAAGTTCTTGTTTTCAAAGCACCTGTGTAAGCGTCTAATTTTGTGATTTTAAGAACAAGAGGTAACTCAGAATCTGTAAGCGTTATTGCTTTTGGCGTTCCTGCTTCTGCTCTGGCAACACTTAGTGTTTTAGTAGAAGAGGCACAACCACCAACTGAAGCACAACTAAATACAAGGGGATCATTTGAAGCGGTAACACCTCCTAAATGAACCGTAAGTGTAAGGTCATTGTTTGGATTTCCTGTTACTACCGTAGTACCTGCTGGCAATGTCCAAACATGATGATCGGCAGTACCACTTTCATCTATAGCGGTCAACGTTAGTGTTTTTGAAGCATCACCTACAAAGTTACCTGCTTTTTTGATTACAATAGCATCTTTAGTAAGCACTACTGATTTTGGTGCTTTTGGTGCTAAAGTTGTTAAAGCCAATACTTTTGGTTTTCCTGAAGGACAACCTAGGCTGTTTTTAGCATCTACTGATACGGCTCCTATTAATCCAGGCGTTGCACTAGCTCCAAAAAAGTCTACTGTTATAGAAGAACCTGTTGCAGAACCATCAATAGAAGCTCCTGCTGGAACTGTCCAACTGTGAGTGGTTGCTGCTGAAGATGCTGCTGTAAAAGTCACTAGATTATGTGTACCAATGTATTTACAGATTACTTTAGAATCTATTGAAGATACAGCAGGTGCTGGGACTAAAGCAGTCAAAGTAACGGTTACTGCGGTTCTTGGCCCTTCTGAACCTCCAACTGGTGTTTGAGTTACATAATAGGTAAGTGCTGCTAATTTTTGTGTTCCTGCATAAGCAAGGGTTGCTATTTTTGTATCCTTATAGAATTTCAAACTTGTTCCTGCTGTAGCAGTAGCCACTGTAGCTCCAGTACATACCGCATAAGGGCTTGCTGGGATTTCAGAAGTATTGATCGTTAAATTTAATGTAGCTGTATTACATCCAGACACAAAAGTTTCTGTTGTACTAGATGTGTACGTTACTCCATTAGCCGGCCAAGTATAGCTTCCTCCTGATTGTGTTAGGGTTACGCTTCCATTGGTAGTGTTTGGTGTCAATGTTAATGTTAAAGTAGCGGTGTTACATCCTATTACATGAGTATACGTTCCAGACGAAGTATAAGTAGCTCCATTAGTTGCCCAAGTATAAGAAGTTCCACAAACTGATACTGACTCACTTCCAACCGTAGTTGCTGGAGTTAATGTCAATGTCAAAGTAGCGGTGTTACATCCTACAACATGAGTATAGGTTCCTGATGAAGTATAAGCAACTCCACTAGTTGCCCAAGTATAAGAACTTCCACAAGCCGATACTGATTCACTTCCAGTTGTAGTGTTTGGTGTCAATGTTAATGTTAAAGTAGCAACATTACAACCTACAATGTGTGAATAGGTTCCAGATGAAGTATAAGTAGCTTCACTAGTTGCCCAAGTATAAGAAGTTCCACAAACTGAAACTGACTCACTTCCTGTAGTTGTACCTGGAGTAATGGTCAAATTCAAGGTAGCTGTATTACAACCATCTGTAACAACCTGAGTTGTAGAAGAAGTATACGTTACATTATTTACTGGCCAAGTGTATCCACCACAGGCTGTAGTTGTTACACTTCCTGTTGTTGTAGGTGCTGTAATGGTTAAGTTTAAAGTAGCCGTATTACAACCTGATGTAACCACCTCAGTTGTACTAGCAGAATAGGTTACATTGTTTACTGGCCAAGTGTAGGTTCCACCACATTGTGATTGAGTTACACTACCAGTAGTAGTAGGTGTTGTAATAGTCAAGTTTAATGTAGCTGTGTTACAACCTGATGTTACAACTTGTGTTGTGCTAGACGAATACGTTACATTGTTTACTGGCCAAGTGTAGGTTCCACCACATTGTGATTGAGTTACACTACCAGTAGTAGTACCAGGAGTCAATGTCAAGGTTAAAGTAGCCGTGTTACATCCAACCACATGCGTATAAGTTCCTGATGAAGTATAAGACAAACCACTTGTTACCCAAGTATAAGAGCTTCCACAAGCTGAAACTGACTCACTACCTGTTGTCGTATTTGGCGTCAAGGTCAAGGTTAACGTAGCCGTGTTACATCCTACAACTTTGGTATACGTTCCTGATGAAGTATAAGTCAAACCACTAGTTGGCCAAGTATAAGAAGTACCGCACTCATTTCTAGTCTCACTACCTGTTGTAGTAGGAGCTGTCAAAGTCAGGTTCAAAGTTTCTGTCGTACATCCTACAAGAACGTTGTATGCTCCAGAAGAAGTATAAGTTACACCATTAGACGGCCAAACATAAGATGTACCACATTGGGTTACATTAGTTACTATTGGAGCAGGAGTAACAACAATATTTAAAACCAATTGTTGTGTTACACAACTAGTTGTTGTTCCAGTATAAGTTCCACTAGTAGTATAAGTGACACCATTATTAGCCCATGTATAAGTATCACAAGCACTAACCGCTGTTACTGCTGTAGAATTTTCAACTACGGTTAAGTTACCCGAGGTCGTTACAGAACCACCTGGGGTGGTTACTACTACTTTTCCAACAATAGCACCAATAGGAAGTATTCCTTCAGCTCTTGTGCTGCTTACATCATTTACGCCACTTAAGGCAACACCACCAACAGTTATTTCAGAAACGCCTGTTAAGTTTGTTCCGATGATTACTAAAGTAGAACCCTCACAGGCTGATGTAATAGTATTCGTTCCATTGCTACTCAAACGAGTAATCGTTGGTACAGCAGCACTACCTTTTACTAATTGTACTACTCCTGCGGTTCCTGTATTGTACACTACAGACCATCCACTTCCAAGACCAACTACAGAAGCAAAAGTTCCTGTAAGTGTTCCTGTAGCATTGGTTGTTAAGACATCGATTACGGTATAAGCACTAGGTGAGTAAATTCCTGTTACATCCAATGTAGCTCCTGATATATCAAATCCTCCACCTGTGGCAGAATTCGTAATTTGATCATAATCAACCCCGGCAGTAGCACTTCCTGATACTTGCAATTTTAATGTACTGGCAATAGCAAGTGTACTCCCATTTGAAAAATCAGCGATTCCTTTTCCTGAGGCACCCCCTGGAGCAATCGTTCCAGTTGAAGCTGCCGATACTCCCGAAATAATATTTAAGTTTGAAGCCGTATCCGTATTAACAGTGCCTGAGTTGGTAGTAGTTGACGGCAAAGCATTGTTTAACGCAGGTACCGATACTGAGGTAAAAATTATTCCGTTAGTACTTCCTCCACTCACTATAGTAAGCGTTCCTGAAGTAGGAATTGTAGCACTTGACAAAACATTCGCCACTAAAGTTGTACCAGTACTAAATTTCTGAGAAACCACTGTATACTGATTGGTACCATCTGTATATACAGAACCTATAGCTCCTGATAAATCAGTTGTTTGTAAACCATTGAACACAACCTGTCTTGTGGTAGCAGTTGCTGCAGTTCTTGCAAAATTGATACTACTGCCTACGTTGTTGTTAATAGCAGTAAAACTTCTTAACTCGCTGTTAGAGTTCAAAATGCCATTGTTGTTAATAGTTACTTTATTACCATAACTATAAGAACTACCCTCTAAATTCATCGTACCACTGTTTGTAATAATCAAAGGTGGTGTTTCACCAGCAACTACGCCAAAGATAGATGCCCCTGTACCAGCAGCAGTTGAAGTGTTTTTTAAGGTTAAAATACCTGTAGCTGTATTGTTGAAATTGACTGCAGTTGTACCTGTACCTGTACCTCCACCATTTCCAATAACTAATGGCGCTTGACCTACAGTAGAACAGTTTAGGTTTACATTTATTGTACCCTCATTAGTAATGTTAAATGGGATGTTTGCACCTGCACCTACACTAAAAAACATTCCACTTCGTAATGAAGAACCAAGAATATTAATGGTTCCTTTATTAGTGAAAGTGGTGGCAGTAGAACTTGAACTAAATGAAGTGATTCCCTGAGTAAGGTTTGTACTAGCACTATTTAAGGTAAGAGTCGTTCCTGCATTTACAGTAACCGTACTTTGAGCACCTAGAGAAAATAAACCCCCATTAGTTGTAGGTATTGAAACTCCAGTACCCCCTATGATTAGAGGAGAAGCAAGCGTTCCACCTGCATTTCTAAAAGCAAAAGAGGTAGCAGTAGAACCACCCAAAGTAAAGGTTGTAGTGCTACTATTTATAAGCATTTTATAAGTAGTATTCGCATTAAGAGAATTAACATTTATAGCAGCACTGTTAGCAGTTGTAGAAGCACTAATGTTGATGTTTAAAGTACCTGCACCTGAGTAACCATATTCTGTAGGAGTAGCAGGAAGTACAGTTGGAATTATGCATGAGATACCCGTACTTGCCCCAGTACTATTACTAGTAATATTTAGTGTTCCTTCGTTAACAATATTACCTCCGGCTAAGCTTAAAGGCGATGCAGAAAAATTAGTAACTGTAAGACTTGCTCCTGAATTGATTGTCAGGGTCGTACCTGTCGTAGGTCCAAAAGTATTTCTCATTAAAACTATAGAAACATTTGGATTTGTACTAATTATAGGACTACCAAGAGCCGCGTTATCAACTATGGCTGTGGCAGTGGTTCCTGATGACGAAGTACCCGTAGT
>JANMZS010000012.1:0-16611 GCA_031383535.1 Flavobacterium sp. | reverse complement strand
ATAATAAAAAGCTAGAACTTAAAATGTTACACTTTTTTATTATCTTGAATCTGTTTTTTGTAAAACTGAACTATATTTTTATAACCTATTCCGAGACGGGATGTATAAAACTCAAATTTTGGATCTTCTTCTGCTGCAATTCGAATTCCTATTTTAAATTTTCGTTTAATTTTGTCTTGCAAAATATCGAGTTCTTCATAATTATCAATAATTGGAATCGTATTTTTATATCCATTATTAATTAATCGAGCAACGTTTTCTATGTATTGGTCTCTTTTAAATCCATTGCAAATTACATAAGTATTTTTGTTGATTTTTCCAGATGCTAATAAATTTTCGACAATATTTATGTCAAATGCCGATGAGGTTTCGATATGGATATTATTCTTGAAAGCTTCATTCATAACATATTCAAAATGAGAGCTTTTAGTGCAATAACAATAATAGTATTTTGCCTCATACTTATTTTTTTCCATCGATTTACGAAACCAATTTTTGGCCTTGTTAATGTTGTTGGAAATTTGTGGTAAATACGTGAATTTTAATGGTGTCCCATATTTTTCGACGAGCTTCATCAAGTCAATATTATGAAACTGAAGGTTATCTTTGTTTAATGTAAACTCTTCTTGGGGAAAATAATAGGTTTGATTAATTAGATCAAAATATTTTGTATTCATTTGTTTAAGTATTTCAGAAAATTAGTAAAATAAAATAAGACAAATGAATTCAAACCCTAATATTAGCATATATGATTTGAAGATTCTCTGGAATCACGTTTGAATAATGAAATGCGCCAAAATAAAAATTGTGAAGTATCCCATTAAAAGCTTTCAATATTCTTTGAAAAAAAGTATTGTTTGTGTTTTTAATATAATTGAAGTTTATTTTATTTTGATTTTTTTTCATTGACGCAAATGTAAAAAATAATATAGACGTAATGCAATCCTTTTTAGAAAAATAATTAAGATTTATAATCTAAGAAAGCGTTTTTAATCAATTCATTTTCAACATATTGATTT
The DNA here is from genome assembly GCA_031383535.1 of Flavobacterium sp. GTDB lineage: Bacteria > Bacteroidota > Bacteroidia > Flavobacteriales > Flavobacteriaceae > Flavobacterium. The sequence continues at coordinate 15,592 of JANMZS010000012.1, read as the reverse complement.
ATTTTTATTTTTCCAATACCTTCAATTAATGCAAATTGAATGTTTCCATATTCATTTTTCTTGTCATGAATAAGTAATTCTATAATTGGTTCTATATCTATATCATCAAATATGATATCATCATAGATGGTTTTTAAAGTGTTTTTTATTTGAAGGTATTCAAGTTCATTAATCAGATTTTTATGAAGAGAAATATAACTTTCTAGAATCATCCCAACAGCAATAGCTTCGCCATGCAACAAGGTTTTTTTATTTTCATTTTCAAGAAAATAACTTTCAATAGCATGTCCAAGAGTATGTCCAAAATTTAAGGCTTTTCGAATGTGTTTTTCAGTTGGATCTTGAATGACTATTTCGTTTTTTATTTCTACAGAACGATATATTAATTCATCAAAATCAGAGAAATCTAATATTTTCATATTAAGAAATTTTTCCCAATACGACTTGTCATAAATAAGACCATGTTTCAACATTTCGGCAAGACCCGATCTCATTTCATTTTGGGGTAGTGTCTCTAAATATTGACTATCTATAAGAACCATTTGAGGCACATTAATAACTCCAATTTGGTTTTTTAAGTTTCCTAGATCAACACCTGTTTTTCCTCCAACAGAGGCATCTACCATCGACAGTAGGGTAGTGGGAATATTGACAAAATCAACCCCTCGTTTAAATGTTGAAGCAACAAAACCACCTAAATCAGTGACAACACCGCCACCAAGATTGATAATTAGGCTTTTTCTGTCGCCACCAAGTTCGGTTAAAACATTCCAAATTTGAATGCAAGTTTCGATATTTTTATTATGTTCTCCTGGTTCAAATTCAATTATTTCTATTGTAAGTTCAGTTTCAATATTGGGTAATAATTTAGGTAAACACAATTCATTGGTTAAGCTATCTACTATAATAAATATATTAGAATATTTTGTTTCTTTTAGATGATTGTTAAGGGCTTCAATTCCAGATTCATTAAAGTGAATTTGATAATTATTGGCTTTTATTGATGCTAATTTATTTGACATGTTATTTTGAAATGTTGAAATAGAAATTTAATTATTTATTAAAAAATTGTTTCTATATTTTGAAGATTAGTTTTTTAATTCAGGTATGCAAAATAAGGGATTTTTTACCAAATAAAATTAAAAGACTCTTTATATTTGCTTAATTAAGTCTATAAAAATGAAAAAAATATTTGATAATACCCAAGTTGCCTTTTCATTAAAAAGCGATACAGAACTTGATAGAGCTTATTTTCTTTTTAAATTAATAGCTAATGAACCACTCGTTCGTATTGGAACTGCAGTAACAAATTTTGCTCTAAATACAAATCTGCCAGTTGAAGGTTTAATTCGCGCCACTGTTTTTGATCATTTTTGCGGAGGAATAAGTGAGGATGATTGTATTGCTGCTGTTGATAAAATGTATACCAAAAGTGTTTTTTCTGTTTTGGATTATTCTGTTGAGGGTAAAGAAGAGGAGAAGCAATTTGATGCGGTTTTAAAAAAAACTTTAGAACTAATCACTTTTGCAAAAGATAAAAAAGCAATGCCATTTACTGTTTTTAAGCCTTCTGGTTTTGGGAGGATTTATTTGTATCAAATAATTGGAGATAGAAAACAACTTACTTTTTCGGAAAATGAAGAGTGGAATAGGGTAGTTGCTCGTTTTGATAAAGTCTGTAAGACTGCTCATGATAACGGTATTGGATTATTAGTTGATGCTGAAGAAAGCTGGATGCAAGACGCTGTAGATAATTTAGTCGAAGAAATGATGCTAAAATATAATAAATCAAAGCCAATAGTTTTTAACACGCTACAAATGTATCGTTGGGATCGATTGGATTATTTGAAAAAATTACACCAAAAAGCGATTGAAAAAGGATTTCATATTGGGATAAAACTCGTTCGTGGGGCTTATATAGAAAAAGAAAATGAACGTGCCTTAGCAATGGGGTATTCAACACCTATTTGTGCTTCAAAAGAGGAAACAGATACTAATTATGATTTAGCTATTCAATTTATCATTAATAATATTAGCACTATGTCTATTTTTGAAGGAACTCATAACGAATCTAGTACTGAATTCTTGATGAATTTGATAGAAGAAAAAGGAATCAATAAAAATGATAACAGAATTTGGTTCGGACAATTGTATGGGATGAGTGATACTATAACTTTTAATTTGGCTAAACATGGATATAATGTTGCTAAATACTTGCCATTTGGTCCTGTAAAGGATGTGATGCCTTACCTAATTCGTCGTGCCGAAGAAAATACTTCGGTCGCAGGACAAACCAGTAGAGAATTAACCCTGATAAAAGCGGAGCGAAATAGAAGGAAAGGGAAGTAATTTATAATAAAGATAGAACGCGGAAAAAACTGATTTTAATTGCAAATAAAATCAGTTTTTATTCGCGTTTTCGCTTTTGCGAATCCGTGTAATCAGCGTCCATAAATTTAAGAATGGCTAAACTGTAAATTACTCAAGTTTTTATAAATTCCATTTTCTAAAGAAATTAATTCCCGATGGGTTCCTTGCTCGGTTATTATACCTTTATCCAAAACCAAAATTTGATCTGCACTACGAATGGTTGAAAGGCGATGTGCAATTATAATACTTGTTCTTCCTTCCATCAAAATTTCTAAAGCTTCTTGCACCAGTTTTTCACTTTCACTATCTAATGAGGATGTAGCTTCGTCTAAAATTAGTATGCTTGGATTTTTAAGCAAGGCTCTAGCAATGGCTATTCGTTGCCTTTGACCGCCTGAAAGTTTGATTCCTCTTTCGCCCACAATTGTTTCCATTTTTTCCGGAAAACTTTCGATAAAGTTTATAGCATTGGCTTGACTAGCGGCTAAATTAATCTCTTCGTCGTTAGCATTAGGCTTTCCGTAAGCTATATTTTCTTTGATTGTACCACCAAATAAAATGATGTCTTGTGGTACAATGCTCATATTATTTCTAAGGTGATCTAAATCAAAATCGTAAATATTTTTTCCGTCAATTAAAATAGTCCCTCCTTCTATATCATAAAAACGGAGTAGGAGTGAAGCAATAGTTGATTTACCTACACCACTCGGACCTACAATTGCGATTTTCTGCCCAAATTTCACGTCAAAACTAACCTCTTTTAATACTTGAATTTCTTTCCTTGACGGATAACTAAAAGCTACGTTTTGGAAACTTACTTCTCCTTTTATTTTTTCTGAGGAATTGATATTTTGATTTGTATTGATTTTTTCAGGTGTTTCATCTAATAGCTCAAAAACCCTCTCGGTAGCTCCAATGGCTTTTTGCATTTGTGCATACAATTCAGCAATTCCACCAGAAGAGGCTCCTACATAACTTGAATATAAAATAAATGTAAATAACTCACCAACAGTAATTTCGCCAGCAATACTCAATTGCACACCATACCAAACCACAGCTACAATAGTTCCGAACAAACAAATGATAATAAAAGAGGCAAAATAACCCCGAAATTGACCGCCTTTAATAGCAATTTTAACAACTTCTCTAATCTTTGATTTATAGCGTTCAATTTCGTACCATTCGTTTGCAAAAGCTTTAACAATACTAATACCTTGCATTGTTTCTTCAACTACAACTTGGCTTTCGGCCACTTGATCTTGAACTTTCTTGGAATATTTTCGAATAAAACGCCCAAAAATAACCGCCGCAATTCCTACCAATGGCACAACAGAAACCATCATTATTGTTAATTTGATATTGATACTCGCCAACATTACAAAACTTCCAATTATCAAAATAAATTGACGAAGAAATTCAGCAATTGTAGTGGTTAACGTATCTTGAATTTGTCCAATATCGTTGCTGATGCGGCTATTCAGCTCCCCAACACGCTTTTGAGAAAAAAAGGACATGGGTAATTTTACTAAATTGGTATAGAGTGCCAAACGAACATTGGATAAAGTATTTTCAGTAAAATTTACAAATAGTGATAATCTGAAAAAAGAGAATATGGATTGCAAAAGTAAAACCAAACCAAGTCCAAGTGCAATTTGATTAGCCAAATCACTATCTTTTTTATTAACACAATCGACTAGCATTCCCATGAATTTTGGAAAAGCTAAGGCAGTTACGCTAGTAAGTAATAAAAAAACTAAACCTACGTAAAATTTCCAACGATTGTTTCCAGCATATTTAAAAATGATTTTTGCTTTATTTAGAGAACTAGCAGTGATTTTTGATTTTGGTAAATCATTTTCTTTAAACCGACCCATTTACTTTGTTTTTACTGCAAATATACTATTATATCAATTGTTTAATAATTACTTTATAATTCAGTTGCTAACAAAATTTTAAATATTGCTACTGTATACAATTTGTTTTTTTTAAAATTTTGTTTGCATATACAATATCTACAATGTATATTTGCACTCCTTTTAAGGGCGATTAGCTCAGCTGGTTCAGAGCACCTCGTTTACACCGAGGGGGTCGGGGGTTCGAACCCCTCATCGCCCACAAAAAAATCCATTAGAAATAATGGATTTTTTTAGTTTAAATCAGAATTATTACTTTTTAATAATATCTTGAAGCACTGCTTTATCAGGGTAATTGATTACTTCTAGCTTTATTTCTTGATTTTTTACAGTTTTTCCTTCAATAACATAAAGTTTTCCGCTTTCGACTTTAATATTGCTTTTATCAAAATCGACATCTCCATACTTTAGGGTGTTTTTGATATCAGAAGTGTCAATCCATTTTTCCGATAAAATTTGAGAAGCATTTTCAGAATAATGAAATGGTTTATTTCTTAGATCATTTAAAACTCTAGCATTCGGAAAATAGTTACAACGGGTGTCTTTTCCACTAAACACTGCAGCTACAAAGAACAAACCCATTATTAGTCCTATTAAATAATAGGCAAAACGATGTGCAAATTTCATAATTAATTTTTTGCAAAGGTAGAAATAAAGTAAATTTAAAATACGATTAAATTGATATCATTATAGGGCAATTCAAACCAATCTCCAATGGTTTTGTTTGAGAGTATTCCATGGTATAAATAAACCCCATTTTTCAACCCTTTATTACATCTTATGGCACTTTCAATACCGCCATCTTCAGCAATTTGTAATAAATAGGGAGTTATGATATTACTAATAGAAAGTGATGCTGTTTTTGAATAACGAGAGGGGATATTGGGTACACAATAATGTAAAACATTGCTTTTGATAAAGGTTGGTTTTTCATGAGTGGTTACTTCAGAGGTTTCGAAACAGCCTCCCATATCAATACTTACATCGACAATGACAGCTCCTTTTTTCATGTGTTCCACCATAGTTTCAGATACAATCACTGGACAACGCTCTTTGCCTCGCATAGCTCCTATCGCAACATCACATCGCCTAAGTGCTTTTAATAAAGATTTAGGGTGAATTGTTGAAGTGAAAATTCGTTGATTCAAATTATTTTGTAATCGTCTTAGTTTTGTGATTGAATTATCAAAAACTTTTACATTAGCTCCTAAACCAATGGCTGTTTTGGCAGCAAATTCTCCTACAGTTCCAGCACCAAGAATCACTACATCAGTGGGAGGAACTCCGGTTATGTTTCCTAGTAACAAGCCTTTTCCAAACTCATTTGTGATCATTAATTCAGCAGCAATTAGTATGGATGCAGTTCCAGCAATTTCACTTAAAGATTTCACAGCGGGATAAGAACCATCTTCATCTTTAATGTATTCAAAGGCTAAGGCAGTGATGTTTTTTTTGGCTAAAGCATAAAAATAGTCTTTATTACGGGTTTTCAATTGAATCGCAGAAATGATAATGGTGTTTTTATTAATCATCTCAATTTCTTTGAGGCTAGGTGGTTCTACTTTAAGTAGCATTGGACAACCAAAAACCTTTTTGGTATCTTTTGTTATTTCAGCACCAGCACTAGAATATTCTTTATCAGTATAACTAGAACTTTCGCCAGCACCTGATTCAATCATGACGCGGTGACCTTGAAAAGTTAAAGAATTAACAGCGTCAGGAGTGAGGCAAATTCTACGTTCTTGAAAACTATTTTCTTTTGGAATACCAATAAAAAGCTCACTTTTATTCCTTCTAACTTCAAGTTTTTCTTCCTGAGGTAATAATTGTTGTTTGGTAAATGGAGTAATAGCCATCGTTTAGGTAAAAAAATTAAATGCCTAAATTACGGAAAAAGATTAGAATATAATTGTTTTTATTTAAAAAATCAACTTAGCGTTAAAAAGCGTTTCCCATCAGAAAGTAATGCGATTGAAATTACGGAATGTATTTCAGGGATAAGATTAGGTATGTTTTCAGCCCATTCTATAAAACACCAATTTCCAGAATACAAATAATCGTCAACTCCCATATCTAGAGCTTCGGATTCTTTTTTTATTCTATAAAAATCAAAATGATAAATTAATTGATTTTCAATAGTTTGGTATTCATTAACTAAAGAAAATGTTGGGCTACTTGTGGTTTGCAAAACTCCTAATTCTTTGGCTAATGCTTTGATTAAAGTGGTTTTTCCATACCCCATTTCGCCATTAAAAAGAATTATTTTTTTTGGTTTTTGATGTACTATTTCCTTGGCAACCTCATTGATTTCATCTAATGAAAAAGTAATTTCCATAAAGGTCTATTTAATAATCTTAAAATTTATTTTGGATTTAGAATCAAAAAAGGAATAATCATTTCCTCTAAGGATATGCCTCCGTGTTGATACGTATTTTTATAATAACTCACATAATGATTGTAGTTGTTTATATAAGCTAAAAACAAATCATTTTTTGCAAAAATATAAGAACTACTCATATTTATTGTAGGTAATCCTATTTTTTTCGGGTCTTTTACGGCATACACATCTTTTTGTTCATAAGTTAAACTACGCCCGGTTTTGTAACGTAAATTAAGGCTAGTGTTTTTATCGCCCACCACTTTCGAGGGATTTTTTACATTTATAGTACCATGATCTGTAGTCAAAATTAATTTGAATCCCAATTTTTGTGCCTGTTGGATGATTTCTAAAAGTGGGGAGTTTTTGAACCAACTTAATGTTAATGACCGATAGGCTTTATCATCTGAGGCGAGTTCTTTAACCACATCCATCTCGGTTTTAGCGTGCGATAGCATATCTACAAAATTGTAAACAACAGTTACTAAATCATTGTTTTTTAAGGATTTGAAATTGTCTACTAATTTTTTTCCTGAGTTTAAATTGGTAATTTTAAAATAATCTTGTTTTATATTTAATCCTAATCTTTTTAAATGAGCTGTTAGAAATTCGGCTTCATATAAATTTTTACCGCCTTCTTCAGGATCATTTTTCCAATATTGCGGAAACTGTTTTTCCATTTCAAGAGGTGTTAAACCTGAAAAAATAGCATTCCTTGCATATTGAGTTGCCGTTGGTAGAATAGCATAATAGGGAACTTCTTTTTCGAGTTTGTAATGATTTCCAACGACACTTTCAAAAATTTTCCATTGGTCGTAACGCAAGTTATCAATGACTACAAAAAGAATAGGTTTGTCTTTTTTTACAATTTCTGGAACTACCAATTCTTTGAATAAGTTTTGTGATAACAAGGGTTTGTCTGCCTTTGGAGCGAACCAATCCTCATAATTACGTTCTATGAATTTTCCAAATTGTAAATTTGCCTCTGCTTTTTGTGATTCTAAAATTTCAATCATGCTTTGATCGTCTATATTTTCTAATTCTAATTCCCAAAAAATCAGTTTTTTATAAAACTCAATCCAATCTTCATAGGAATTGACCATAGCCATTTCCATCGAAATTTTCCTAAATTCCTTTTGATAATCTAAAGTAGTTTTTTGAGAAATAAGCCTAGAATGATCTAGGTTTTTCTTTAAACTTAATAGTATTTGATTAGGATTTACGGGTTTTATCAAATAATCGGCAATTTTAGAACCTATGGCTTCTTCCATGATATATTCTTCTTCGCTTTTGGTAATCATAATCATCGGAATAGATGATTTTTTCTCTTTCATTTCCGAAAGTGTTTCTAAACCACTCATGCCAGGCATATTTTCGTCTAGAAATACAATATCAAAATTTGTTGAATCAAAAATATCAATAGCATCACGACCATTATTGCAGGTTGTAACACTATAATTTTTCTTTTCTAAAAATAATATATGTGGTTTGAGATAGTCTATTTCATAATCAACCCAAAGAATTTTTATTGTATCCATATTTTTCAAAGTATTCTTTATATTAAATTAAAGTGCCAAATTACTTTATTTACAAACGAGAAGTTGTTAATAGTATTGTAATTTAATTTTAATTTAAGTTGCACGGTTTGTAAATTAAGAAGGGAAGTATTTAAGGGCGATAAATTTTATTTAGTTCTAAATTCCCTATATTTGTTCACCTAAAATTTTACAAAAAAGTGAGCGAAGTCAATAAGCTAAAGATTTTTAATGATCCTATTTATGGGTTTATTTCCATCCCAAATGCCTTAATTTACGATTTAATCCAACACCCCTATTTTCAACGATTGCGACGCATTTCTCAAATGGGTTTGTCATATTTGGTTTACCCTGGCGCCAATCATACTCGATTTCATCACGCTTTGGGATGCTTACATATTATGCAAAAAGCAGTGGATGTACTTCGTTTTAAAGGTGTATCTATTTCTGTAGAAGAAGAAAATGCTTTGTACATAGCAATTTTGTTACACGATATTGGTCACGGCCCTTTTTCGCATGCTATGGAAAAAAGTATAGTTGAAGATATTCATCACGAAGCTATTTCATTATTGTTTATGAATCAATTAAATATTGTATTTGAAGGTCAATTGACATTAGCAATTCAGGTGTTTAGAGGTGAATATCATAGACGATTTATGTTACAACTGATATCTAGTCAGTTAGATATGGATCGTATAGATTATCTCAAAAGAGATAGTTTTTATTCAGGAGTAGCTGAAGGAAATGTCAATTCCGAACGATTAATCCAGATGATGAATGTAGTTGATGATGTTTTAGTAATTGAAGAAAAAGGAATTTATTCGGTAGAGAAATTCTTAATGTCAAGACGATTAATGTATTGGCAAGTTTATTTGCATAAAACTAGCTTAGTTGCCGAATTAATTTTAATGAATGTTTTAAAGCGCGCAAAAGAATTAACTGAAAATGGAGAAGTTTTACCTTGTAGTAACTCATTGTTATTTTTCATGCAAAACAAAATTACAAAGGAGAGTTTCAATAGTGAAAACTTATATTTATTTTCTCAATTAGATGATTTTGATATTATTAGTGCTTTAAAATCTTGGCAGTATTATGATGATTTTATTTTGTCCTCATTGAGTAAAATGATAATTAATAGAGATTTATTAAAGATTAAAATATACAATGAAAAATTTTCTTCCGAAGAATGTAAACTTCTAAAAGAACGTTTTGCATTAGAAAATAATATTACTATCAAAGAAGCAAATTATTTTATTTTTAGAGGAAAAATAAAAAATCAAGCCTATAGTAAGGAAGCAGAATCTATTCGAATTTTGAATAAAAACCGAACCATAGAAGATGTTGTTGATGCTTCTGATCAATTGAATTTGAAGTCTATATCAAAATTGGTTACTAAATATTATATATGTTTCCCAAAACAACTCGTTTAAAACTCCATATTTAAAATCTATTTTTTATATTTTTGTCGCAATGAAATTTACAGCAGAGCAAATAGCGGGGATTTTAGATGGACAAGTCATTGGTAATCCAAATGCTGAAGTATATAAACTATCCAAAATTGAAGAAGGAACAGAAGGATCACTTACTTTTTTATCCAACCCAAAATACTTAAGCTATATATACACAACTCAGGCAACAATAACAATTGTAAACAACTCTTTTAAACCCGAAAGTGATTTGTTAACTACGCTTATAAAAGTAGAAGATGCTTATTTGTCTTTTTCAAAATTACTTGAATTTTATGATCAAGCTAAAAAACTCAATAAAATAGGAATCGAACAACCTTCATTTCTCTCGAAAACGGTAAAATATGGTTCCGATTTTTATATGGGTAGCTTTAGTTATATTGAAGAAAATGTAAAATTAGGAAATAATGTAAAAATTTATCCCAATTGTTTCATTGGTGAAAATGTATCTATTGGTGATAATGTTATTATTTTTGCTGGTGCAAAAATATATTCAGAAACTGAAATAGGTTCAAATTCTATCATTCATTCTGGAGCAGTTATTGGAGCTGATGGTTTTGGTTTTGCACCAAATTCTGACGGAACATTCTCTAAAATCCCTCAAATAGGCAATGTGATTATTGAAGAATCTGTCGAAATAGGTGCCAATACAACCATTGATAGAGCTACGATGGGCTCTACAATTATCAGAAAAGGAGTGAAGCTTGATAATCATATTCAGATAGGTCATAATGTTGAAATTGGCGAAAACACAGTGATTGCTGCTCAAACGGGAATTGCTGGTTCTACAAAAATTGGTAAAAACGGAATGATTGGAGGTCAAGTAGGAATTGCGGGTCATTTGACAATTGGTAATAATGTTCGAATTCAAGCTCAATCTGGCGTTGGTAAAAATATTGGCGACAATGAAATTTTGCAAGGAAGTCCAGCATTTGGCTATAATGATTTTAGTAAATCATACGTGCACTTTAGAAATTTGCCTAAAATTGTAACAGAAATAGAAGAATTAAGAAAACAAATAATAAATCTAAAAAACAAAAAAAATGGTTAAACAGAAGACCATCAAAACAGAAATTTCACTAACAGGAGTTGGCTTACACACAGGAAAAGAAGTGAAAATTACTTTTAAACCTGCGCCAATTAATAACGGTTTTACTTTTGTTCGAGTTGATTTGGAAGGTCAACCAATTATTGAAGCGGATGCAAATTATGTAGTTAATACACAAAGAGGAACTAATTTGGAAAAATTAGGAGTGAAAATCCAAACCCCTGAACATGTATTAGCGGCTTTAGTAGGCTGTGATTTAGATAATGTTATCATTGAATTAGATGCTTCAGAGCTTCCAATTATGGATGGTTCATCAATATATTTTGTAGAAGCTATTGAAAAAGCAGGAACTCTAGAACAAGAAGCGAAAAGAAATGTGTATGTTGTAAAAGAGATAATTTCATTTACCGACGAAGAATCTGGTAGCGAAATATTAGTGATGCCTAGCGATGAATATCAAATCACTACTATGGTAGATTTTGGAACTAAAGTGTTAGGAACACAAAATGCCAATTTGAAAAGTATTGCTGATTTTAAAACTGAAATTGCCGACTCACGAACCTTCAGTTTTCTTCATGAACTTGAATCTCTTTTGGATGACGGACTTATTAAAGGTGGCGATTTGAATAATGCTATTGTATATGTTGATAAAGAAATTTCAGAAAAAACGATGAAAAGTCTAAAAGTGGCTTTTGGTAAAGAAGAAATATCGGTAAAGCCAAATGGTATTTTAGACAACCTCACTTTACATTATCCAAACGAAGCAGCCAGACACAAATTACTCGATGTGATTGGTGATTTATCTTTAATTGGCACTAGGATTCAAGGGAAAGTAATTGCTAACAAACCTGGACATTTTGTAAATACACAGTTTGCAAAAAAGATGGCTAAAATTATTAAAATTGAACAAAGAAATCATGTACCAGTATACGATTTGAATCTTGAACCTTTAATGGACATTCATAAAATCATGTCTGTTTTACCTCATAGACCCCCATTTTTATTCATTGACAGAATAATTGAAATGTCAGATAGTCATATTGTTGGGATGAAAAATGTCACTATGAACGAAAGTTTTTTTGTTGGACATTTCCCAGGAGCTCCAGTAATGCCGGGAGTTATAATTGTTGAAGCTATGGCACAAACAGGAGGGATATTAGTATTGAGTACTGTTCCAGATCCTGAGAATTATTTGACTTATTTTATGAAAATTGATAATGTTAAGTTCAAGCATAAAGTATTGCCTGGTGACACATTAATATTTAAATGTGATCTAATCACTCCAATAAGAAGGGGAATTTGTCATATGCAAGCCAATGCTTATGCTAATGGAAAATTAGTTGCAGAAGCAGAATTAATGGCGCAAATAGCAAAAAAATAATAATTTTTATCATTCGATTAATCGAAAATAATAAATCAATTAATTTCAAAATATGAATCAACCCTTAGCATACGTTCATCCAGGAGCAAAAATCGCAAAAAATGTTGTCATTGAGCCATTTACTACAATACATAACAATGTAGTTATAGGTGACGGAACCTGGATAGGTTCAAATGTTACTATAATGGAAGGTGCCAGAATAGGAAAAAATTGCAATATTTTTCCAGGTGCAGTAATCTCCGCAATACCTCAGGATTTAAAATTTGGCGGTGAAGATTCATTGGTAATTATTGGAGACAATTGTACTATCAGAGAATGTGTAACAATCAATAGAGGTACTATTGCATCAGGTCAAACAACACTTGGAAACAATTGTCTTGTTATGGCTACAGCACATATTGCTCATGATTGTCATATTGGAGATAACGCTATTATTGTAAACGGAGTGGCTTTAGCAGGTCACGTTACTGTAGGTAATTTTGCTATAATTGGTGGATTAGCGGCTATTCATCAGTTTATTAATGTTGGTGATCATGCTATGGTTTCTGGAGGGTCTTTGGTTAGAAAAGATGTTCCACCATTCACAAAAGCCGCAAAAGAGCCTTTATCTTATGTTGGAATTAATTCAGTTGGATTAAGAAGACGTGGATTTTCAACTGAAAAAATAAGAGAAATTCAAGAAATATATCGAATTTTGTATCAAAAAAATTACAATACATCACAAGCAATTGATATTATTGAAGCCGAAATGGAAGCGACCAATGAGCGTGATGAAATATTAGACTTTATCCGAAATTCATCTAGAGGTATCATGAAAGGATATACTGGAAATTATTAAAATCCCCACCCCAGCCCTCCCCGAGGGGGAGGGAGAATAAATACGTAAAACAACAATAAAATTAAATAACTAATTTCCAGTCTCGCCTCCCTCTCCTTTGGAGAGGGTCGGGGAGAGGAAAAAAAAACAAATCAACAATATAATGGCATCTACCTCAGATATTAAAAACGGATTATGTATAAAATACAATAACGATATTTATAAAATTATAGAGTTTCTTCATGTAAAACCTGGAAAAGGTCCAGCATTTGTAAGAACAAAATTGAAATCTTTGACCAATGGAAAAGTATTAGACAATACCTTTTCGGCAGGACACAAAATAGAAGAAGTTCGAGTTGAAAATCACAAATTTCAATTTTTGTATCCAGAAGGGGATTTATTTCACTTTATGAATGTAGAAAGTTTCGAACAAATTTCATTGAATAAAAACATATTGGATTCACCAGGTCTATTAAAAGAAGGAGAAAATGTAATGGTGAGTATTAATACTGAAACTGACCTACCACTTTCTGTAGATATGCCAGCTTCTGTAGTGCTTGAAGTTACTTATGCAGAACCAGGTATAAAAGGGAATACTGCAACAAATGCCACAAAATCAGCAACCGTTGAAACTGGTGCAAACGTCAATGTTCCTTTATTTATCAATGAAGGCGATAAAATTAAAATTGATACAACTACAGGTTCTTATATGGAACGTGTAAAGGAATAAAGCCCCCTAGCCCCCAAAAGGGTAATATACTATGAAATTTAGCAAGACACATTCTCTACAAGAAATTGCAACTATTATCAACTGCGAATATGTGGGTAATACTAATTTTCCTGTTTCTGGAATGAACGAAATTCACGTTGTGGAAATAGGAGATATTGTTTTTGTGGATCATCCTAAATATTATGATAAAGCATTAAATTCAGCTGCATCAATAATTTTAATTAATAAAAAAGTGGATTGCCCTGAGGGTAAAGCACTTTTAATTTCTGATGACCCCTTTCGGGATTTTAATATTTTAACTAGACATTTTAAACCATTTCAATTTTCAAATGTTGCAATTTCTAATTCTGCTATTATTGGTGAAGGAACATTAATTCAGCCAAATTGTTTTATTGGAAATAATGTTGTGATTGGTAAAAACTGTCTAATCCATTCCAATGTTACTATTTATGATAACACGGTTATAGGTGATCATGTGATTATTCATGCTGGAACTATACTTGGAGCGGATGCTTTTTACTATAAAAAACGTCCAGAAGGATATGATCAATTGCTGTCAGGCGGAAGAGTTGTAATCAAAGACAATGTTGGAATTGGAGCTCTTTGCACAATCGACAAAGGAGTTACTGGAGATACTACTATTGGAGAAGGTACTAAACTGGATAATCAAGTGCATGTAGGACATGATACCATTATTGGAAAAAAATGTTTGATAGCCTCACAAACAGGAATTGCAGGATGCGTAATCATTGAAGACGAAGTCATAATCTGGGGACAAGTAGGTACCACAAGTGGGATTACAATAGGTTCAAAAGCAGTTATTTTAGGTCAAACTGGTGTTACAAAATCGGTTGAGGGTGGAAAAAGTTATTTTGGAACACCTATCGAAGAATCAAGAGAAAAATTGAAGCAGTTAGCTAATATAAAAAAGATTCCTGAAATACTTAATAAATTAAAATAAGCTATGAAACCTAAAGATGTAGTACTAGAGCTTTATAAATCGGATAAGTTATTAGACAAAGCATTCGTTAGTAAATTACTACATCCTGAGGTATTGGTCGATTGGAACAGTAGTAAAGGTTTTATCAAAATGGATTTTGATGCTATCATGCTATTAATTGACGATTTTTCGAAAGCCTATATTCGTTCTAAAATAAGGATTAGTCACATTCTTCAAGAAAAAAATCTAGTTTCATTGCGTTATTCACATTTTGTAAAAACCATTGAAAACCCAAGAGAGGAAATGCTAATTGGTCATTTTTTTGTGATTTGGGAAATTAAAGAAGATAAATTATACAGAGGTTTTCAAATGAGTCATATTTCTTAAATAAATTTTTAAATTATCCTATACAAAAGTGTATTTTTGCACAACAATTTTAAAAACTGCATAAAAAATAATAATCATGAGTGTTTTAGTTAATAAAGATTCCAAAATAATTGTTCAAGGTTTTACAGGAAGTGAAGGTACTTTTCATGCTTCTCAAATGATTGAATATGGTACTAATGTAGTAGGAGGAGTTACTCCAGGTAAAGGTGGTTCAACACATTTAGACCGTCCCGTTTTTAACACTGTAAAAGACGCTGTTGATCAAGCAGGAGCAGATACAACAATAATTTTTGTACCACCCGCTTTTGCTGCTGATGCTATTATGGAAGCTGCTGATGCAGGGATAAAAGTAATTATTGCCATTACGGAAGGAATCCCTGTGGCAGATATGATTAAAGCAAGCAATTATATCAAAAATAGAAGTTGTACATTAATTGGACCTAACTGTCCGGGAGTTATCACTCCTGGTGAAGCAAAAGTTGGTATTATGCCAGGATTTGTTTTCAAAAAAGGGACTGTTGGAATTGTTTCTAAATCTGGAACTCTAACTTACGAAGCTGCAGACCAAGTTGTAAAACAAGGATTAGGAATTACAACAGCTATCGGAATTGGTGGAGATCCTATTATT
>JANMZS010000009.1:0-3787 GCA_031383535.1 Flavobacterium sp. | reverse complement strand
GAAATAAAAGAAGCAATTGTTACAGTAACATTTTAATTAATTAGTTGGCATGGAAAATTTAGCATTAATCGATTCATTTTCAGAGTTTAAGGACGATAAACTTATTGATCGTGTAACGCTTATGGCGATATTAGAAGATGTGTTTAGAAATGCATTGAAGAAAAAATTCGGTTCAGATGATAATTTTGATATTATTATCAATCCTGACAAGGGGGATATGGAGATTTGGCAAAGAAGAGTGATTGTTGCCGATGATGATTTAGATTTAGATCACCTTGAGATTACATTAACCGAAGCTAGAAAAATTGAACCTGATTTTGAAATTGGCGAAGAAGTTTCTGAAGAAGTAAAATTAATCGATTTAGGAAGAAGAGCCATATTAGCATTACGTCAGAATTTGATTTCTAAAATTCATGAGCATGATAATACGAATCTTTACAAGCAATTTAAAGATCTAATCGGGGATATTTATACCGCCGAAGTACACCATGTTCGTCCAAGAGTTGTTATTTTAATTGACGATGAAGGAAACGAAATTATATTGCCAAAAGAAAAACAAATTCCAACAGATTTTTTCAGAAAAGGAGATAATGTTCGTGGAATTATTGAAAGTGTTGAATTGAAAGGAAATAAGCCTCAAATCATCATGTCAAGAACAGCAGATTTGTTCTTAGAAAAATTATTTGAACAAGAAATACCTGAAGTTTTTGATGGCTTAATCATGGTTAAAAATGTAGTACGAATTCCAGGTGAAAAAGCAAAAGTAGCCGTAGATTCTTATGACGATAGAATAGATCCAGTAGGAGCTTGTGTCGGAATGAAAGGATCTCGTATTCACGGAATTGTTCGTGAATTAGGGAATGAAAACATAGATGTGATTAATTACACAAGCAATATTCAATTATATATTACAAGAGCATTAAGCCCAGCTAAAGTTTCTTCAATAAAAATTAATGAAGAGACAAAAAGAGCCGAAGTGTTTTTGAAATTAGAAGAAGTGTCTAAAGCAATTGGTAGAGGAGGACATAACATTAAATTGGCGGGTCAACTAACAGGTTATGAATTGGATGTAATTCGAGAAGGTGATGTTGCAGGAGCCGTAGCTGATGAAGACGATGTTGAATTAACTGAGTTTTCCGATGAGATTGAAGAATGGGTTATCGAAGAATTTGCAAAAATTGGTTTGGACACTGCAAAAAGCATCCTAAAGCAGGATGTAAATGATTTAGTAAGAAGAACAGACCTTGAAGAGGAAACGATTCTTGATGTAATGAGAATACTAAAAGAAGAATTTGATAGCTAGTCAATTCTTAAAATAAATAAATTTAAACCTTGTTTTTTCTCTCTAGATTGAGAATTAGTTTGAGGAAATAATAAAAAAACAGCATACTTATTCTCTCTGTCATTGCGAGAAACGAAGCAACCAGAGAAGGATAGAATGAGAAAAAAAGGTAAATTAAAAAGGTTTTATGTCTGAAGAAAAAATTATTAGAATAAACAAAGTTTTAAGGGAATTGAATATTTCTTTAGAAAGAGCTGTGGATTATCTAAAAGATAAGGGAATTGCTATTGAATCAAATCCAAACACAAAAATCTCTGACGATGTTTATAATGTTTTGTGTGGTCAGTTTGCAGGAGACAAAGGAAACAAAGAAGCTTCCAAAGAAGTTGGAGAAGAAAAACGAAAAGAGAAAGAAGCCCTTCGTATCGAGAGAGAAATCGAAGACAAACGCAAACACGACGAAGAACTTTTAAAAAGCCAAGAGGTTATTAAGGCCAGAGCGGTTGTAACAGGTCCAGTTCATATAGGCAGCATTGATCTTAATCCAAAAAAAGCAGTTGCATCGATACCTTCAGTTAACTTAGAAAAAGAGGAAGAACAGATTGTAAAGAAAGAAGTTGAAACGCCAATTTCTAAAAAACCAATTGAAGAAAAAAATGTTGCTGACAAAAAAGCTGTCAATCAAACTAAAGTTGAAATTGAGACTATAAAGAATGTTAAATCAGCTAATGACAATGTAGAAGTGCCTGCTGTTGAAGAGTCAATCACAACAAAATACACAAAATTATCTGGAGCTACATTAACAGGTCAAACGATAGATTTATCTCAATTCAACAAACCAAAAAAGAAAAAAGAAGATCCTAAAATTGCACCCAACAAACCAGGAGTTCCCGGGGCACCAGGAGCTGCAGCCAGTAATGTGAATAAGAATAAGAGAAAAAGGATAGCTCCAAAACCCGGTGCTCCGAGACAAGAAACAGGTACGCTTGGTACACCAGGTTCACCAAATCCAAATAAAATCACTCCAAACGCTGGAGGAGGAGGTTTTAATGCCAACAGAGGAGCAAGACCGGGATTTGTAAAAGGCGCAAGACCTGCTATTACTGCTAAAGTTGAGCCTACCGAAGAAGAAGTAAAAAATCAAATTAGAGAGACTTTAGAAAAACTTCAAGGAAAAGGCGGTAAATCTAAAGCCGCTAAATACAGAAGAGATAAAAGAGATACGCACCGTCAAAAATCAGATGATGAGCAAAGAGCTTTAGACGAAGGAAGTAAAACAATAAAAGTTACTGAATTTGTTACCGTTGGAGAAATAGCCATTATGATGGATGTTCAAATTACAAAAGTAATCGGAACTTGTATGTCATTAGGGATTATGGTAACTCAAAATCAACGTTTGGATGCTGAAACATTAACCATTGTTGCTGATGAATTTGGTTACGAAGTAGAATTTATAACCGTTGATATTGAAGAAGCCATTCAAGTTGTTCCAGATAAAGAAGAAGATTTAGTTTTCAGAGCTCCGATTGTAACGGTGATGGGACACGTCGATCACGGTAAAACCTCTTTACTCGATTATATTCGTAAAGAAAATGTTATTGCAGGTGAATCAGGAGGAATAACACAGCATATTGGTGCCTACGGTGTCGAATTAGACAATGGTCAAAAAATAGCATTTTTAGATACACCAGGTCACGAAGCCTTTACCGCCATGCGTGCTCGTGGTGCTCAGGTTACCGATATTGCCATTATTGTGATTGCGGCTGATGATGACATCATGCCACAAACCAAAGAAGCTATTTCTCATGCACAGGCAGCTGGAGTGCCAATTATTTTCGCCATCAATAAAATTGATAAACCCAACTCTAATGTTGAAAAAATAAAAGAAAAATTAGCAGGTATGAATTTACTTGTTGAAGATTGGGGTGGAAAAATCCAATCCCATGATATTTCTGCAAAAGTGGGTACAGGTGTCAAAGAATTATTAGAAAAAGTATTGCTAGAAGCTGAAATTTTAGATTTAAAATCGAATCCAGACAAAGCAGCTCAAGGAACAGTGGTTGAAGCTTTCTTGGATAAAGGTAAAGGATATGTATCTACGATATTAGTACAACACGGAACATTGAAGGTTGGAGATTACATGCTTGCTGGAAAACATCATGGAAAAATAAAAGCGATGCACGACGAAAGAGGTCATGTTGTTACCATAGCAGGTCCTTCAACTCCAGTGTCGGTATTAGGATTGGATGGAGCAGCTACTGCGGGTGATAAGTTCAATGTTTTTGAAGACGAAAAAGAAGCCAAACAAATTGCTTCAAAACGTTCTCAATTGATGCGTGAACAATCCGTTCGTACCCAACGACATATTACATTAGATGAAATTGGACGTAGAATTGCATTGGGTCAATTTAAAGAATTAAACATCATCTTGAAAGGGGATGTGGATGGTTCTGTTGAAGCCTTATCTGATTCGTTCTCTAAATTATCTACCGAAGAAATTCAAAT
>JANMZS010000003.1:0-19207 GCA_031383535.1 Flavobacterium sp. | reverse complement strand
AATGGTACCTTAGCTCAGATGGTAGAGCAATGGACTGAAAATCCATGTGTCCCTGGTTCGATCCCTGGAGGTACCACGAAACCCACTCAAAACGAGTGGGTTTTTTGTTTTTAATCTTTTTAAATGTCGCATTTTCTTTATATCCTGTATTCAAATTCTACTGCAAAATATTATGTAGGAGAAACTCATACTATTGAAGAAAGAATTTTGAAACATAATCAACATTTGTATTCGAATTCATTTACAAAAATTGCCAATGATTGGCAATTAGTTACAACTTTTGAATGTATGAATAGAGCTGATACTTTATATCTTGAGAGTTTTATCAAGAGAATGAAGAGCAAAGTGTTTATTGAAAAAATAATTTTAAACCCACAAATCCTTATAGATATATTAAATAAAAAATCCATGTATCCCTGATTCTCCCGAAGCATCGGGACTGGAGGTACCACGACACCCACTCAAAACGAGTGGGTTTTTTGTTTTTTATTGCACCTTCCATCATTATGATACATCAAAAATGTTTTTTTTCAAAATTCTGAATCGATAAACGATTAAAAAAATATTCTAATAATCGACTAGGTTTAATATATTTGTGAATTATACTATTACAATCACATTTTAAAACAGTAACTAACCAACACTAACCTTAATTTATTAACTTTTATGGAACAAATTATCAAAGACACAACAGCAAATCCAGCACCATTAGGACTTTTCGGATTCGGGATGACCACTATTTTATTAAACATTCACAATGCAGGTTTTTTTGAACTCAATGCTATGATTATGGGCATGGGAATCTTTTTTGGGGGCATACAACAAGTTATTGCTGGCATTATGGAATGGAAAAAAGGAAATATTTTTGCCATGGCTGCCTTTACTTCTTACGGTTTCTTTTGGCTATCGCTAGTTGCCCTGTGGCTGCTTCCTCTTATGGGAGTTGCAAAACCTGATGGGCCTTCGATGGGATTCTATTTAGGAATGTGGGGATTATTTACTTTTGCATTTTTTATTGGGACGCTAAAAGGAAATACTATTGGTAAACTTATTTTTGGTTCATTAGTGGTCTTGTTTGCGCTATTATCTGTGGCTAGTTTTACTGGTAGCGAAGCCGTTCATACTTTTGCTGGATACGAAGGAATTCTATGTGGTTCTTTTGCTTTTTATGAAGCGGCGGCATTAATAATCAATGAAAAAATGGGGAAAACCGTTTTGCCTCTGTAAGAAATATAAATTTTTACAACCCTATTGAATACTATAACTGTTATTTGTCGCTTTTAGTCAAAAAACAATTCTTAAAACAAGAAAAATAAAATGAGCTATTATAAAATTGAAAATTTAGAACAATACTTCAAACACTACAACAAATCCATTCGAGAACCCAGGAAATTTTGGGGCAAAATTGCCTCTGAAAACTTTACTTGGTATCAAGAATGTGAAAAAGTAATGGAGTTTGATATGGCAAAAGCTGACATAAAATGGTTTGTTGATGCCAAAGTAAACATCGTAAAAAACTGTATCGACAGACATCTTGCTAAAAGAGGAGATAAAACTGCCATCATTTTTGAACCCAACGATCCAAAAGAAGAAGCACAACATATTTCCTATAACGAATTGTATGTTCGAGTTTCTAAAATGGCGAATGTCTTGCGAGAACAAGGTATAAAAAAGGGAGACCGAGTTTGTATTTATCTTCCGATGATTCCTGACTTGGCTATTGCTGTTTTAGCCTGTGCAAGAATTGGCGCGATACACTCGGTGGTTTTTGCAGGATTTTCAGCCTCGGCAGTAGCGGCAAGAATCAATGATAGCGAATGTAAAATGGCCATCACTTCTGATGGTGGATTCCGTGGTAATAAATCAATCGATTTAAAAGGAATTGTCGATGAGGCCTTGAATAATTGCCCTTGTGTTGAAAAAGTGCTCGTTGCTAAAAGAACCAACACGCCAATTAATATGAAACAAGGTCGTGATCAGTGGTTGCAACCTTTATTAGACCAAGCTTTGGATAATAATGTTGCTGAAATTATGGATGCCGAAGACCCTTTATTTATACTTTATACCTCAGGTTCTACAGGCAAACCAAAAGGAATGGTGCATACCACAGCGGGTTACATGGTTTATTCAGCCTACACCTTTAAGAATGTATTTAATTATGAAGAAAATGACATTTTTTGGTGTACTGCCGATATTGGTTGGATTACAGGACATTCTTATATTTTATATGGTCCATTATTGAATGGTGCTACCACCGTAATTTTTGAAGGCGTTCCTTCCTATCCTGATTTCAGCCGTTTTTGGGAAACTATCGAAAAACATAAAGTTACTCAGTTCTATACCGCTCCAACCGCTATTAGAGCTTTGGCAAAAGAAAATTTAGCCTTTGTTCAAAAATACCCATTAAAATCCTTAAAAGTCATTGGATCTGTTGGAGAACCTATCAACGAAGAAGCTTGGCACTGGTACAATGACCATGTGGGTGGCAAACGATGCCCACTGGTAGATACTTGGTGGCAAACGGAAACTGGTGGAATTATGATTTCGCCTTTGGCATTTGTAACCCCTACAAAACCCACTTATGCTTCCTTACCATTACCTGGAGTTCAGCCTGTTTTAATGGATGAAAAACGCAACGAAATCGAGGGCAATCAAGTTACTGGAAGTCTGTGTATCAAATTTCCATGGCCAGGCATTGCTCGAACCATTTGGGGAGACCATCAACGCTATAAAGAAACTTATTTTAGTGCCTTTCCGGGAAAATATTTCACTGGAGACGGTGCCTTGCGTGACGAAGTAGGCTATTACCGAATCACTGGTCGTGTGGATGATGTAGTAATCGTTTCTGGACACAACCTAGGAACAGCTCCTATTGAAGATGCTATCAACGAACACCCAGCAGTTGCCGAAAGTGCCATTGTAGGATTTCCACACGACATCAAAGGAAATGCTTTGTATGGTTTTGTAATTCTAAAAGAATCTGGAGAGTCTCGTGACCGAGATAACTTAGCTAAAGAAATTAATCAGCATGTGTCTGACCACATTGGACCTATTGCCAAATTAGATAAAATTCAGTTTGTTTCTGGATTACCAAAAACACGCTCAGGTAAAATTATGCGTCGCATTCTACGTAAGATAGCCGAAGGCGATTATTCAAATTTTGGAGACATCACTACGCTTTTAAATCCTGAAATTGTAGAAGAAATAAAAAACGGTAAATTATAAATCAGGATTTTCTATTTTTAATGAATACAAAAGCATTTATTTTTGACCTAGACGGCGTTATTGTTGATACTGCAAAATACCATTTTTTAGCTTGGAAACAAATTGCTGACCAATTAGGCATTGACTTTACGCACGAGCATAACGAATTATTAAAAGGCGTGAGTCGAGTTCGTTCCTTAGATATTATTTTAGAATTAGGAAAAGTCAATGCTTCACAAGAAGATAAAAACAGATGGCTTGTTCAAAAAAATGAAGACTATTTGTCTTATTTAGTTGACATGGATGAAAGTGAAATTCTTCTAGGAGTTTTGCCTATTCTACAATTTTTGAAAGAAAAAAAACAGCTTATTGCCTTAGGTTCTGCTAGTAAAAACGCCAGACCCATTCTTGAAAAAACAGGAACACTTACCTATTTTGATGCTATTGTTGACGGTAATGATGTTACCAATGCTAAGCCTGACCCAGAAGTTTTTCTGATTGCAGCCCAATTATTGAAGGTAAAACCCGAAAACGCTATTGTTTTTGAAGATTCCGTAGCAGGTATTCAAGCGGCAAATATAGGAGGTATGATTAGTATTGGAATTGGTGATGCGTCTATATTACATGAAGCAAAATATATTTTCGAAGATTTCACGCAGATAAATACCAACTTTATTGAAGATTTGATAAGCCCATCCCCAGCCCTTCCCAAGAGGGAAGGGAGAAGAAAATAAAAAAAGCAACAAATTAACAATCCTCCAGCAATTCCTCCCCTTTGGGGAGGTTAGGAGGGGCTAATATTATGAATCAAGATTATATAAAACCCGACAATTGGTCTATCATTGAAGAAGGATTTGATAACGAACGAGTTAAATCGTCTGAAAGTCTATTTAGTATTGGCAACGGGGCTATGGGGCAACGCGCTAATTTTGAAGAGAATTATTCTGGAGAAACTTTTCAAGGCAGTTATATTGCAGGAATTTATTATCCAGATAAAACCAAAGTAGGATGGTGGAAAAACGGCTATCCAAAATATTTTGCCAAAGTCTTGAATGCTCCCAACTGGATTGGAATTGACATCGAAATCAATGGAGAAAATCTAAATTTGAATACCTGTTTGGAAGTGAAAAACTTTCGTCGGGAGTTGAATATGAAAGAAGGATGGTATTGCCGTTCTTTTGAAGCGACTTTACAAAACGGAATCGAAATCGCTGTAAATGTCCGCCGTTTTTTGTGTTTAGAAATGGATGAGGTTGGTGTTATCAAATATGAAATTACTCCTTTAAACCAAAATGTAACCATCATTTACAAACCTTATATCGATGCAGGTGTTACCAATGAAGATGCCAATTGGGAGGAGAAATTTTGGGAACCTTTAGAAACGAAACATCAAAACAATGAAGCTTTTGTAACCGCCCAAACCTTCAAAACGCATTTCAAGGCAACCACTTTTATGCACAACAGTATTTTTTTAGATGACAAAATTCAGTCTGTTTCAGCTGAAATTATTTCTGAAACTGACGAAAAAATACAATTTGGTTATACTGTTCAAGTGGCAAAAGAACAAACGGCTTCTATTCAGAAAATTGGGGGATACACGGTTTCATTGAACCACGAAAACACACTTTCTGCTGCCGAAAAAGTAATCCAAACTGCTGTAACAATTGGCTTCAGCCAATTGCTACAAAATCAGATGGATGCTTGGTCAAAAATCTGGGAAATGTCCGATATCACTATCGATGGCGATGTAAAAGCGCAACAAGGCATTCGTTTCAATATTTTTCAGCTAAATCAAACCTATTTGGGCAAAGACTCTCGCTTGAATATTGGTCCAAAAGGATTTACGGGCGAAAAATATGGAGGCTCTACGTATTGGGACACCGAGGCCTACTGCATTCCGTTTTATATGGCGACCAAAGACCAACAAGTAGCCCGAAATTTATTGACCTATCGCTACAATCAATTGGACAAAGCGATAGAAAATGCTGAGAAAAATTTAGGTTTCAAAAATGGCGCAGCCTTATATCCCATGGTTACCATGAATGGCGAAGAATGTCATAACGAATGGGAAATCACCCACGAAGAAATTCATAGAAACGGAGCCATTGCTTTTGCCATTTTCAACTACTACCGTTTTACTGACGATTATAGTTATATACCTGAAAAAGGATTGGAAGTTTTGATTGGCATTGCTCGTTTTTGGCATCAAAGAGCTAATTTTTCAAAAGACAAAAACCAATTTGTAATATTGGGAGTTACTGGTCCAAACGAATATGAAAATAACGTAAACAACAATTTCTATACTAATTATATTGCGAAATGGTGCATCGATTATGCTTATGAACAAATTCAAAAAGTATCACTCGAATATCCAAAAGACCACAAAAGGATTATCGAAAAAGTAAAATTATCGGATGCTGAATTAAACGATTGGAAAAAAGTATCTGGAAATATGTATTTTCCAAAATCGGATGAATTAGGTATTTATTTGCAACAAGATGGTTTTTTGGACAAAGATTTAGTATTGGTCAAAGATTTAGATAAAAGCCAAAGACCGATTAACCAAAAATGGTCGTGGGATAGAATATTGCGTTCGCCTTACATTAAACAAGCTGATGTGTTGCAAGGATTCTATTTCTTTGAAGATCATTTTTCGACCGAAGAATTGAAACGCAATTTCGAATTTTACGAAGCCTTTACCGTTCACGAAAGTTCCCTTTCGCCATGCGTACATTCCATTCAAGCCGCTAAGTTAGACAAGATGGATATGGCGTATACTTTCTATTTAAGAACTTCAAGATTAGACCTTGATGATTATAATAAAGAGGTCGAAGAAGGTTGTCACATCACCTCTATGGCGGGAACTTGGATGAGTATTGTAGAGGGTTTTGGCGGCATGCGAGTAAAAAATGACACGCTACACTTTTCTCCTAAAATTCCAAAAGAATGGACGGGCTATTCTTTTAAAATTAATTTTAGAAACCAAATTTTGAAAGTCGTTGTAACCCATAACGAAACCCAATTTGCACTCGATGGTTCAACAGAAATAACCATTTTTGTAAATGAAAAAGCTGTTTTGGTAAAACCTAATTAGCACCTTGAAAATCTAAACCATATAAACCATATAAGGCATATAAGTTGATCCAAGAAAAACTTATATGCCTTATATGGTGAAACAAAAATGTTAAAATAAATTTTGTTATATGTAAAATGAAAAAGATACTTTTACTCTTTATTTTACAAATTCTTCCATGTTTGCACAAATCGAAAAAATAGAACCTCCGTTTTGGTATGCTGGGATGCACAATCCCGAGTTACAAATCCTTTTTTATGGCAAAAACATTGCCCAATATCAGGTTTCTGTTTCCAGTTTTATTTCGATAACTCAAGTTCTGAGAACAGAAAACCCCAACTACCTTTTTGTTACTATAGATACTAAAAATGTTCCAGCTTGTGATTTTCTTTTTACTTTCAAGAAAAACAAAAGTGCTTTTGCCAAAAAATATACTTTAAAGCAAAGAAGAGAAAATTCGGCAGAGAGAAAAAGTTTCGACTCCTCGGATGTGATGTATCTACTCATGCCAGATCGATTTGCAAATGGCAATCCTAACAACAAAAATGATGCTTCAGCTATTGAAAAATACAATCGTGATTTGCCCGAAGGACGGCATGGCGGTGATATTGAAGGAATTATAAAAAACCTAGATTATATCGGTTCTCTTGGAGTTACAACCCTTTGGTGTACGCCACTTTGCGAAGATAATGACGCAAGTTTTTCCTATCATGGTTATGCCCAATCCGATGTGTACAAAATAGATCCTCGTTTTGGCACTAATGAAGAATACGTTCGTTTAGCTACTGAAATTCACAAAAGAGAAATGAAATTGGTTTTCGATTATGTGACTAATCATTGGGGATTAGAACATTGGATAATCAAAGATTTACCTACTCCTGATTGGATTAACCAATTTGAAAATTATGTGCAAACCAATCATAAAAGAACTACCATTCACGATACTAATGCCTCGAAAATCGATACAGAAACTTGCCTGAATGGATGGTTTGTACCTTCGATGCCTGATTTGAATTTAAAAAATCCACTTACTTTAAAATACCTTATTCAAAATGCCATTTGGTGGATTGAATATGCCAATTTAGATGGGTTGAGAGTAGACACTTATAACTATTCGGACCCGAATGCCATGGCAAAATGGACTAAGTCTATCACAGATGAATATCCCTATTTTAATATTGTGGGCGAAATTACGATGTTCAATCATGCTCAACTATCCTTTTGGCAAAAAGATAGTGTGATAAGCCAAATTCAAAAGTACAATTCTCATTTACCCAGTGTTATGGATTTTGTGTTATCAGATACGTTGTTGACGGTTTTTAATGATGATGATGACAGTTGGGGCAGAGGAATGATTAAAGTCTATGATAATTTTACCAATGATTTTTTATTCCCCAATGTAGATAATTTGTTGGTTTTTGCTGAAAACCATGATTCCAAACGTTTGAATCAGGTGTATGCAAACGACATCAGAAAATATAAGATGGCAATGGCGGTGCTGGCCACCGTGCGCGGTATTCCACAATTGTATTATGGTTCCGAAATTGGTATGGCAGGTGATCAAAATTTAGGCGATGCTCATATACGTCAAGATTTTCCGGGTGGCTGGGAAAGCGATCCAAATAATGCCTTTACCAAAGAAGGAAGAACCGAAATGCAAAACGAATATTTTGATTTTACGTCAAAACTATTGCTATGGAGAAAAAATAAATCAGTTGTCCATTCTGGAAAAATGACTCATTATATTCCTGAATACAATATCTATGTCTATTTTAGATATAACGACAGCGAAAGTGTAATGATATTGCTCAATGACAGTAGCCAAACCCAAAATCTAAATACCAATCGTTTCAACGAGAACTTAGGTGATTTTAAATCCGGAAAAGATGCGCTTACAGAAAAAATTATAGATCTCACAAGCGAAATTACCTTGGAACCCAAATCGGTACTAATTTTAGAATTAGAAAAGCAATATCATCCTATTACCAAAAACAAGAGTGCTCCTAAAATTACGATTCAAAAAAATGAAAAAGATCCTGAATATAGGACATCGTGGCGCCAAAGGTTTTGAACCCGAAAACACTTTAATTTCTTTCAAAAGAGCTCTTGAAATGGGCGTTGACGGAATTGAATTCGATGTGCACCTGAGTAATGACGGAGTCATTATGGTTATTCATGATGAAACAATTGATAGAACCACCAATGGAAAAGGATTCGTCAGTAAACTATCTTTGCAAGAACTAAAGCGTTTTAAAACAGAAAAAAAACAAGAAATCCCAACCCTTTATGAAGTTATAGATGTAGTGAATCGAAAGTGTTTGATTAATATAGAACTAAAGGGGAATGGAACTGCAAAACCTGTACTAGATTTAATAGATTATTATGTTTTAGACAAAAACTGGAAGGACAATAATTTCCTAATTTCTAGTTTTGATTGGAATGCTTTGCGAGAAGTTCGTTTGTTGAATCCAAAAATACCCATCGGTGTATTAACCCATACCGATTTAGATTTAGCCATTGCTTTCGCCAAATTTATCAAAGCAGAAACCATACATCCCTATTTTCATTTATTAACCAAAGAAAATACGATAGAAATGCAAAAAGAAAATTTTCAAGTATTTGCTTGGACAGTTAATGAAATTGAAGATATTCAAAAAATAAAATCATTTCAAGTAAACGGAATTATTTCCGATTTTCCGGATAGGATTTTATTTTAAACCATTAAGTAAGTTAAGTTAATTAATCAAATAGACTAATAATTCAGGTTATGACAAAAAAAGAAATAACACAATTATCTTATGAAATTATTGGTTGCGCCATAAAAGTTCACAAAAAACTAGGGCCGGGATTATTAGAAAAATATACGAGCAATGCTTAAAATACGAGCTAGAAAAGAATGGCTACACTGTTAAACAGCAATTTAATGTAGCAATCGATTATTATGATTTAGAATTAGAACATCCATTACGATTGGATTTATTAGTAAATGATTGTATTATTGTCGAGTTGAAAACTGTTGAAAAATTTCATCCAATAGATGAAGCTAAACTTTTAACCTACATGAAACTATTAAGCATCCCACAAGGATTGCTCATCAATTTTAATACCACCAACATAACAAAATCTTGCAAACCATTAATCAATGAATATTTTTCAAGACTTGCAGATGAATAAGCTTAATGGTTCTACTGGAAATGTTGTGAACATTCAATTTTTTTTTCAAACCATTTAGATATTAAGGTTCATTAAGAAGAATGCAAACCTTAATTTTCTTACTATCTAAATTGTTTAAAATGGTTAAAAATTTATTTTAAATGTTTTAACTTTTCACACAAAACCTTATAGAACCAACTTAATAAATCTTAACTCCCTTAATGGTTTAAAAATGAACTCAAATTTCGACATTATTATTGTAGGCGGTGGCGCAGCGGGATTTTTTACGGCAATAAATATTGTAGAGAAAAATCCTAAGTTGAAAGTTGCTATTCTGGAACGTGGTAAGGAAGTCTTATCTAAGGTTCGCGTTTCTGGTGGCGGAAGATGCAATGTAACTCACGCCTGTTTTGAACCCAACGAATTGGTAAAATTTTACCCTCGTGGCGAAAAAGAATTGCGAGGTCCTTTTCATCAATTTTGCTCAGGTGATACAATAGAATGGTTTAGCAATCACGGAGTAGAACTTAAAATCGAAGATGACGGAAGGATGTTTCCAGTTTCTAATTCTTCACAAACCATTATTGACTGTTTCCTCCAAGCAGCACAAAAATTAGGAATTACTGTCTTGACAGGACAAAGTGTACAATCTATTTTCAAAAAAAATAACTTTTGGAAAGTGGAAACGCAATCGGAAACCTACATTGCCGAAAAACTAATTCTTGCCACCGGAAGCAACCCTAAAATTTGGGAAATACTACAAACTTTTGGTCACGCCATCGTTTCTCCAGTACCTTCCCTATTCACTTTCAATATCAAAGATGCTAGAATTGGAGCATTACCTGGTGTTGCCACAAATGTTACAGTCAAAGTAAAAGATACAAAATTGTCTTCGACTGGTCCTTTGTTAATCACCCATTGGGGCATGAGTGGACCTGCCATCTTGAAACTCTCGGCTTGGGGAGCTCGAATTTTACACGACAAAAACTATCAATTTACGATTTTCGTCAATTGGCTCAATGATACAGCCACTGAAGATGCTGAAAAAATATTGAAAGAGGTAAAACAAGAACATGCCAAGAAAGCGGTTTCTAAAAAATCGCCTTTCGAGTTCCCAAATCGACTCTGGGAAAGTTTGGTTCTAGCTTCAAACATTCAAGAAGAAACCAAATGGGCAGATGTATCGAAAATTCAGTTGCAGAATTTAGCTAATCAACTGACGAATTCCAGTTTTCAGGTCAACGGAAAAAGTACTTTTAAAGAAGAATTTGTAACTGCTGGCGGCATCGATTTAAAAGAAATTAATTTCAAAACCATGGAAAGCAAACTACACGAAAATCTTTATTTTGCTGGAGAAATTGTAAATATAGACGCTATTACAGGCGGATTTAACTTTCAGAATGCATGGACAAGTGGATTTATTGTTGCCAACTCAATTGTAGAATAATTACCGATTCAACCACCAGATACTTCCATTCAAAACCGTAGCAAAACTTACCCAAAGCAAATAAGGAATAAACAAATAGCCTGCGATTTTATTGATTTTACTAAACTGGATATAAGTTTCATAAATCATCAACCACAAAATGATGATTTCTATTCCAGCCAACATGGGGTTTTTTAATCCAAAAAACAAAAAAGACCACAAAGTATTCAAAGCTAATTGAATGGCAAAAAAGATTAATGCTTTTTTTACGAGTTCTTTTTCAATTTCGATGCAGTTCCAAACCAGTCCTGCAGCAACTCCCATCATAGCATAAAGCATAGTCCAAACAGGGGCAAAAATCCAATTGGGCGGATTAAAACTCGGTTTTACCAATGTGGGATACCAAGTCGTGATGGCTGAACGGGTCACCATTCCTGAAAAATAGCCCACAGCTAAACAGGTTACCACTACCACTAGAATTCGAGTACTTTTATTCATCTTTATTTTTTTCAAAAATACTCAAAACTTTGGAGCAAATCCACAAATAAAGAAAACTGTTTTAGATCAAAAAAAGTATCTTTGTCAAAATTTTACTATTGATGTTTTCAGCAACCGATTTTATCCCATCAAGTTATTCTCAATCTATCGAAAAAGGGAGTTTCTCTTGGAGCGCACCTAGCAATATTGCCTTAGTAAAATATTGGGGCAAAAAAGACAGTCCCCCGAGCCTGAAAGGCGAACTGGCGAAGCAAATTCCTGCCAATCCTTCGGTGAGTTTTACTTTGAATCACTGTAAAACCATTACCAAATTGAACTTTACCAAAAAAGAAAACAACGGAAGTTTTTCTTTTGATTTACTTTTTGAAGGAAAATCCAAAGAAGATTTCAAACCTAAAATTCAAAAATTCTTCGAAAGAATTACAGCTTATTTGCCTTTTTTAAAAGAGTATCATTTTACGATTGATACCCAAAACACCTTTCCGCACAGTTCTGGAATTGCGTCATCAGCATCGGGAATGGCGGCTTTGGCTATGAATTTGATGTGTTTAGAAAAAACTTTACTTCCTGAAATGACAGATGAATATTTCTATCAAAAAGCCTCTTTTTTGGCGCGTTTAGGGTCAGGAAGTGCTTGTCGAAGCGTAAAAGGCGAAGTAGTGGTTTGGGGAAATCATGAGAATATCAAAGGAAGCTCTGATTTATTTGGGGTGGAATTTCCGAATTCGATTCACAAAAATTTTAAAAATTTTCAAGACACTATTTTGTTAGTTGACAAAGGCGA
This sequence comes from Flavobacterium sp., assembly GCA_031383535.1. Taxonomy (GTDB): domain Bacteria; phylum Bacteroidota; class Bacteroidia; order Flavobacteriales; family Flavobacteriaceae; genus Flavobacterium. The sequence continues at coordinate 7,069 of JANMZS010000003.1, read as the reverse complement.
AAAACAAGTTTCGAGTACCATCGGACACGATTTGATGCACAACCATCCTTTTGCCGAAAGGCGTTTTGAACAAGCGCATGAAAATCTAGAGAAACTTATTTCTATTTTTGAAAGTGGTAATTTAGATGAATTCATCACTATTGTCGAAAGTGAAGCTTTGACGCTACATTCGATGATGATGACCTCGATTCCGTATTTTATTTTGATGAAACCCAATACACTCGAAATAATTAATGCTATTTGGAAATATAGAAAAGAAACAAAAATACCAGTATGTTTCACGCTAGATGCTGGGGCAAACGTTCATGTTTTGTACCCTGAAAATGTAAAAGAAAAAGTATTACAATTTATTAAGGACGAATTAGTTGGCTATTGTCAAAATGGTCACTACATTTGTGATGAAGTTGGAATGGGTTCGATTGAAAACTGAAAAGTTAAATTTTTAATTTGATATAAAAATGAACATTGAATTAGAAAAATCAGCATTAATAAAATTGTTGTCTGAAACCAATGATGAATCTATAATTGCCTCAATTAAAAAAATATTCACTGCCCAAAAAAAAGATTGGTGGGATGAATTGACTGAGGAACAAAAGTTTGAAATTGAAGAATCTGAAAGAGAATATGAAAGAGGTGAATTTGTGAATTTTGAAGAATTCATTAAAAAGCACATTTAATGAGGGAAATAACAATTTCTAATCGTGCTCAAAAAAACATTGAAATTCTTTTTAATCATTTAGAATTAAAATGGTCAGAAAAAGTAAAAAAGAAATTTGCATTAAAGCTTTATGATACTTTAAAAATAATCCAAATTAGTCCAGAAAGTTTTCCTAAATCAGGATACAATTCGAACTATCATAAATGTGTTTTATCAAAACAAACCACAATTTATTATAAATACAATTCAAAGCAAATTAGAATATTATCTCTTTTCGATACCAGACAAAACCCAACAAAAATCAACAAAATAAAATAAGTTCAAACACATGAAAGGACCTTTATTTTACTCAAAAATACTACTCTTTGGAGAATACGGAATCATCCAAGACTCTAAAGGGTTGTCTATCCCTTACAACTTTTACAACGGCGCACTAAAGAGAGATGTAAATCCATCGGCAGAAGCCATACAGTCGAATACAAATTTAAACCGTTTTGTTTCTTATTTAGAAAATTTACAAAGTGAGCAACCTGAATTAGTAACTTTCGATTTAGCAACCTTAAAAAATGATGTTGCTACTGGAATGTATTTTGATTCCAGCATCCCACAAGGATATGGTGTAGGCAGTAGTGGCGCATTAGTAGCAGCTATTTATGACAAATATGCTCAAAATAAAATTACAGTTTTAGAAAATTTGACTCGTGAAAAATTATTAAAACTAAAAACAATTTTTGGTCAAATGGAGTCTTTTTTCCATGGAAAAAGTTCGGGATTAGACCCTTTAAATAGTTATTTGAGCATTCCTATTTTAATTAATTCTAAAGATAATATTGAAGCAACCGGAATTCCTACTCAAAGTATCGAAGGAAACGGCGCAGTATTTTTATTAGATTCAGGAATAATTGGTGAAACGGCTCCTATGGTTAGCATTTTTATGGAAAAACTCAAAGAACAGGGTTTCAGAAAAATGCTAAAATCACAATTCATTAAGCATACCGATGCTTGTGTCGAAAACTTTCTTGGTGGCGATATGAAATCCTTATTTGAAAACACTAAAAAATTATCAAAAGTCGTTTTGAATCATTTTAAACCTATGATTCCAGAACAATTTCATAGCATTTGGCAACACGGAATTGACACTAACGATTATTATCTTAAACTATGTGGCTCAGGAGGTGGCGGTTATATTTTAGGTTTTACACAAGACCTAGAAAAAGCTAAAATTGCGCTTAAAGATTATAAACTAGAAGTGGTTTATCAGTTTTAAAATGTTAAGTAAACAACACAAACTTGTTATAATGAAAATTATAAGTTTGTTCTCTGTAGTTAGAGGCTACAATATCCTTATTATTGTTCTTGCCCAATATCTTTCGGCTATCTTTATACTCGCTCCCGAAAAACACACCCTTGCCATTCTTTTGGATTTCAATTTATTTATCATTGTTTTGGCTTCGTCCTTGACGATTGCTTCGGGGTATATCATCAACAATTTTTACGATAGCAAAAAAGATTTAATTAATCGCCCTAATAAATCAATGCTAGACCGTTTGGTGAGTCAAAAAACGAAGCTAAACGTCTATTTTTCTTTAAATTTTATGGTAGCCTTTCTTGCTATTTTTGTATCTTGGAGAGCCTGCTTGTATTTTTCAGTATACATTTTTTTGATTTGGTATTATTCACATCGCATCAAAAAATATCCTATAATAGGAAACCTAACGGCAGCACTATTGGCTGTATTGCCTTTTTTTGCCATTTTACTATATTACAAAAACCTGTATGAAGTGATCTTTGGTCACGCCACTTTCTTGTTTTTATTGCTATTGATTCGAGAAATGATAAAGGATTTAGAAAATATCAAAGGGGACTTAGTCAACGATTACAAAACCATTCCTATTGTTTATGGAGAAGTTGTCTCAAAAAAAACAATTACTGTTTTGACAATCTCGACCCTCATTCCAGTATATGTCTTAATCGAAATTTTCGACGTGGGGTATATGGATATTTATTTTTATATCTGCCTCATCATTTTAATTTTCTTCTTACTTAAACTTTGGAAATCTAACTCCAAAACCGATTATTTATTACTTCATAATATCTTAAAATTTCTTATTCTGGCAGGTGTTTTTTGCATCATTCTCATCAAACCAATTGTGTTGTGGCGAGGAGTAAAGTTGTTGTTTTAGGGCATTTAAATTCTAAAATTTATCAAGTGTACTACAAACAAATTAAAAGCACACTCTCTTTTTGATAAGCAATTGTTTTTAATGGATTAAAACAGGTCAAACGCATTAAAACTATGGATTAAAAATTTTAACTCTTCTAAAAAGGTCGCTCCAATGGGGCTTATGAATTTATGTGTATTAATTTCCCCAAATAGTTAATCCCGCTGGGACTCAAAAATTGCTCCAGCAGGGCGACCTGTTTTCTAAAAACCTCCAAAAATATTGATTTTTAATGCGTTTGACCTAGGATTAAAATCGTAAATTATCGATTAGCACGAATATATAGTATCTTTGCAAAAATTTTGAATGATTATGAATAACAAAGAAGGTGGTAATAAAGGTAAAAGTTCTAGACCAAGTTCTAATAAGCCAACCCGAGGAGGCAGCGCACGGAACGAATCTAAACCTGCCATGGCAAAAAGAGCCCAAGGACCTAAAAAAATAAAAATAGCCAATAAAGCTGCTCCTGTTGCAAATGATAAAGTGGAGAAAAAACCAAATCAAGCGCCGAAAAGACCAAAAGTGGCGGACGAAATCAGGTTAAACAAATACATTGCTAACTCTGGTATCTGTTCTCGAAGAGATGCCGACATCTACATTCAATCAGGAAACGTAAAAGTTAACGGAATTGCCATTACCGAAATGGGGTATATGGTAAAACCTGGTGATACCGTCAATTTTGATGGTGCTACATTGATACCAGAGAAAAAAGTCTATATCTTATTGAACAAACCCAAAAACTTTACAACGGCACTTGATGAAGGTCAAGAATTTCGCAATGTTTTAGAATTGGTAAAAGGATCTACAACATCAAAAATTGCCGCAGTGGGTCGAATGGATAAAAATACGACTGGATTATTGTTGTTTACAAACGACACTGATATGATTCGTAAATTCACTTTACCCAACCAAAAATCGTCAAAAATCTATCAGGTTTCTTTAGACAAAAATCTAAAATTTGAGGATTTAGAAAAAATAAAAAAAGGATTAGTTCTTGATGGACACCGCGTTTTTGTCGAAGATGTGAGCTATATTGAGGGCGAAGCCAAAAGCGAAATAGGATTGCAATTGCGATCTGCCAATGTAAAAGTGGTGCGTTCTATTTTTGAACATTTTAGTTACGACGTATTGCGAATTGACCGTGTTGCTTTTGCTGGATTGACTAAAAAGAATTTGCCTCGTGGCAATTGGAGATTGTTAACCGAACAGGAAATTATCAATTTGAGAAACGTATAATTACATCAAATAGAATAAACTACCTCGGGGCAGAGCCCCAGAGGTATTAAACCTAAAGAGATTAAAATAAAATCTAAGTGAGTCGAAAGTTTAAAAGTCGTAAAGTCAAAAGAAGCAATATTGTAAATAGTAGTTCAAAATCAAACTACCAGCTCTGCATTCTATGATAAAAAACGAATCATACCTGTTATATTTTAAACTTGAATTTAAAACGTTCCTATTTCAAATTTTATTTTTATTATCATAGAATGCGGAGCTTTTTCCGTGTTCCAATTTTTATTTTGGTACACGTAACAGATTTACGTTTTAGTTTTCAGCTTCTATTTAAAAGCCGAAATACCCGTGATATCCATTCCAGTAATCAATAAATGAATATCGTGTGTTCCTTCATAAGTAATAACAGATTCTAAATTCATAATATGTCGCATAATCGAATAATCGCCTGATATTCCCATCGCACCCAGTATTTGTCTGGCTTCACGAGCAATAGTTATTGCCATATTCACATTATTCCGCTTCGCCATAGAGATTTGTGCTGTGGTCGCTTTCCCCTCGTTTTTCAAAACGCCTAATCGCCAAGTTAGCAATTGCGCTTTTGTAATTTCAGTAATCATTTCGGCCAATTTCTTTTGTTGCAACTGCGTTCCTGCAATGGGTTTGTCAAATTGGATTCTCTCTTTTGCATAACGCAAAGCCGTGTCATAGCAATCCATTGCCGCGCCAATAGCTCCCCAAGCAATGCCATAACGAGCAGAATCTAAACAGCCCAGTGGTGCGCCCAATCCTGATTTATTAGGCAAGATATTTTCTTTCGGGACTTTCACATTATCAAATATCAACTCCCCAGTTGACGATGCTCGAAGTGACCATTTGTTGTGTGTTTCAGGTGTTGTAAATCCTTCCATCCCTCTTTCTACAATCAAACCATGAATTCTTCCTGTTTCGTCTTTTGCCCAAACCACAGCAATATCTGCAAATGGCGCATTCGAAATCCACATTTTGGCACCATTTAACAAAAAATGATTGCCTTTGTCTTTGAAATTCGTAATCATACTCCCTGGATCTGAACCATAATTAGGCTCAGTCAAGCCAAAACAACCCATCCATTCTCCCGAAGCCAGTTTGGGTAAATATTTCAGGCGTTGCTCTTCATTTCCGTATTTCCAAATCGGATACATTACCAATGATGACTGAACCGAAGCAGTAGAACGAACACCCGAATCACCTCGCTCAATTTCCTGCATAATCAAGCCATAGGAAATTTGGTCCAAGCCTGCACCGCCATATTCTTGAGGAATATAAGGGCCAAATGCACCAATAGTAGCCAAACCTTTGACAATTTGTTTGGGAAATTCTGCTCTTTGGGCATAGTCCTCAATGATAGGCGACACTTCACGCTTGACCCATTCGCGTGCCGCATCACGGACTAATTTATGTTCATCCGTCAATAATTCGTCAAGGTGGTAATAATCTGGAGCTTGGAATAAGTCTGGTTTCATATATGTAAATTTTCATTTATCAGTTGTCATATATGTTATCGCCTTTTACTTATTGGTGTTTGCTTACTCAAACTTGTTGTTAATGGCGATTTCATATGTAGATGTTATTTGTTTTTTATCGGAATATGTTATCGCCTTATTTTCGTTAGTGTTTTAAACAGCAATATATTAAGGTGATTTCATAATTTTGAAATTGAAGGTCTAACAAAGCTACGGAAACAAATGGAACTAAGAGAATAAGTTGGGAAAGTTTATTATTTTTTTGAGGGGGTTTTTAACGTTTTAGTGCTGCTCATAGGTACTATTATAGGCTTTTATATTTATTTACAACTTGATTGACAATTCTAAATGCCCACCTAAACCAAGTTCAACAATTTTTTGTAGCGTTGAGAATCTTGCTTCTTTTACATTGTTCTCAATTTTCGAAATGTAAGATTTCGTAGTCCCAGTTTTTTCTGCAAGTTGTTCTTGCGTCAAACCTTTTTCAAGTCTCGCATCATGAATCATTGCTCCAATTTTGAAGTTTTCATAACCAGCATCAAGTTCATCACGTTTCGCTGTTCCAGTTTTTCCATAATGTTGATCCTTAAATTGGTCAAGTGTTCTGATATTATTGTTTTTCGCTTTCATACTCATTTTTTATTTTAGTTGCTTTTTCAATTTCTTTTTTCGGAGTCTTTTGTGTTTTCTTTTGAAATCCGTTTGCCAAGATTATTAACTGACCTTGGTCGAAAAAACAAAAGATTCTAAAAATGTCACTTCTTTGTTGAACTCTAATTTCATATAGTCCATCAGTATTTTCAATATGCTTAAGATATGTTTCAGGAACTCTTTCTAATTCTTCAATTAATTCTAATGTCCAGATAATTTTATCTTTAACTTTTTCACGCTGTTTTACAAAGAATTCATCAAAGTAATCTTTATAAAAAATAGTTGTGCGTATCCTTCGTTTATTATCCATTACACAAATATATAAAAGTTGTCCTAAAGTGAAACTACGTTTTGCTAAAAAGTTTCTTATTTAGCATTTTTGTTTCTCAAAAATCATCTATAATAACGTTTCCGTGTAGAACTCGCGGCGGCGTATGGAAAGCTTTTTTTACATAACCGCTGAACGAAGTTTCCCTACTTCGTACCCACTTCTATAAACCGTTACAACTTTTAACAACCCATTTTTAACTTGCATTTGTTGTAAATTGTACGGCTACGAAGTCGGGTTACGAAAGCTATCGGAATCACAGAGCCCACACAACTATATTTTCGGGTTACAACATATTCATATTTCGCAGAGCTGGATCCAATCCAGCTCTACCATATTTTTGGGGTATATAAGGATCAAATGCCCCAATATTAGCCAAACCCTTGATAATTTGAGTTGGAAATTCCGCCTTTTGGGCATAGTCTTCGATAATTGGCGACACTTCACGCTTGACCCATTCGCGTGCCGCATCACG
>JANMZS010000240.1:0-6574 GCA_031383535.1 Flavobacterium sp. | reverse complement strand
ATCTTGAAATGGTAAATCAAAGATTCCATATCGTGATATACATCTTCTTTTGGAGGTAAATAATACTCAGGAACATCAGCATGAAATACATTTCCTTCTGGCATTTTGTCTAATGCCTGACGAATGATGCTCAAACTTTCCCAAACTTCGGCATTACGAACACAAAAACGATCGTAAGTATCGCCTGATTTTCCAACAGGAATTATAAAATCAAAATCTTCGTAAGAAGAGTAGGGATGTGCCACACGAACGTCGTAATCAACTCCAGCAGCACGTATATTTGGACCAGTAAAGCCATAAGCCATTGCCATTTCAGCAGTAATTGGCCCTACATTTACAGTTCTATCAATAAAAATTCTGTTTCTTTCGAATAAGTTTTCGAATTCTTTCCACGCAATTGGGAAATCTTTTAAAAACACATCGAGTAACTCAAAAGCTTTTGGTGACCAATCTCTTTCGAAACCGCCTATTCTCCCCATATTGGTTGTTAAACGAGCACCACAAATTTCTTCATAGATTTCGTATACTTTTTCTCTAAATTGGAAAACATATAAGAATCCTGTATACGCTCCGGTATCAACTCCCAGAATTGAGTTACAGATAATATGATCCGTTATACGTGCTAGTTCCATCACGATTACTCTTAAATATTGCACTCTTTTAGGAACTTCAATATCTAATAGTTTTTCTAAAGTCAACCACCATCCCATATTATTGATAGGGGATGAGCAATAGTTCATACGGTCGGTTAATGGAGTGATTTGGTAAAAAGGTCGATTTTCGGCAATCTTTTCAAAAGCTCTATGTATATAGCCAATGGTTGGTTCTGCTTCAATAATTTTTTCACCATCCATTAATAAGATGTTTTGAAAAATTCCATGCGTCGCAGGATGTGTAGGACCTAAATTTAGGATAGAAAGTTCACTTCCATCGTCATTATGTCGATTTTTAATAATCTCAGCATAGCGATGCTCTGGGGGTAATAATAGTTCTGACATCTATAATTAAAAATTGATAATTAAAAATTGACAATTCATGAATTTCAATTAAATAGTATTATTTTGTTTTTTATAATTATCAATTATTCATTGTTAATTATGCATTATTTACGGTTCTACCGAAGTATCTATCGTCTTTATCTGTTCTTCCAGAATCTTCCATAGGAAACTCTTTTCTCATAGGATGCGAAACCATTTCGTCCATATTTAATATTCTCTTCAATTGAGGATGCCCAATAAAATGAATGCCGTAAAAATCAAAGGTTTCTCTTTCCATCCAATTCGAACTCGGGAAAATAGTAGTCAAGCTTTTAATTTCTGGTTTTGAACCATTAATAAAAACTTTTAGTTTTATACGTTTATTTTCGAACCAATTGTGTAAATGATAGACAATAGCAAATTGTCTATCCTCAGCATTTTCAGGATAATGAACCCCACATAAATCAGTTAGAAAATGAAAACGTAATGCTGGTTCGTTTTTTAGATAAAGAATAACAGCAGTAATTTTGTCGGTTGCTACCTCTAATGAAAAAATAGCTGCTTCTTGATTGAAATTAAAAACACTTTCGCCAAATGTTTCAGTTAATTTATCTTGAATTGTGGTAGATTCTAATCCCATGGTGTTATTTTATGTTATAAGAAGCTAATAATTCTTGGTATTCAGGGGAACTTCTTCTTCTTACCGATTCGCTTTTAACTAAATCTTGCAATCGCATTACACCATCAACAATTTGTTCAGGTCTTGGCGGACAACCCGGAACATAGACATCAACTGGAATTACTTTGTCTATTCCTTGCAAAACGGAATAGGTGTCAAAAATTCCACCAGAACTAGCACAAGCTCCCACGGCTATAACCCATCTAGGCTCTGCCATTTGTTCATATACTTGACGCAAAATAGGCCCCATTTTTTTTGAAATCGTTCCCATAACTAATAACATATCGGCTTGACGCGGAGAAAAACTAACACGCTCCATGCCAAATCTAGCCAAATCATAGTGAGAAGCCATTGTTGCCATAAACTCAATTCCACAACAAGAGGTTGCAAAAGGTAATGGCCAAAGCGAATTAGCACGCGCTAAACCAACTACATCATTAAGTTTTGTAGCAAAGAAACCTTCGCCAACAACACCTTCTGGAGGGGCAACCATTTTTATATTAGAATCACTCATGTGTTTTTAAATAAGCCCCACCCCAACCCTCCCCAAGGGGAGGGAGTAGAAACAGGATATGTTTAATTTTCAATTTTATTTACGAATCCCCCTTCGGGGGTTAGGGGGCTTTTACTCCCACTCCAAAGCTTTCTTTTTGATGATATAGAAAAATCCCACCAACAACAAAAGCATAAAAACTACCATTTTTACCATTCCCTCCATTCCTAATTCCTTGAAATTAATTGCCCAAGGGTAAAGAAAAATCACCTCAACATCAAATAACACAAAAAGAATAGCGACCAAAAAATATTTTACCGAAAATGGAATCCTAGCATTTCCTAAAGATTCAATCCCACATTCAAAGTTGGCATCTTTAACTTTTGAGGATCTACTAGGGCCTAATTTCCCTGAAATTGCTATGGTTCCAGCGACAAATCCCACTGCTAAAAGGGTTTGCATTAGTATGGGTAAATAATCTAATTGGTTTGATTGCATATTGAAAAATTTGTTATTTTAAATGTAGGTACAAATATAGGTTTCAATGAATTAAAACACAAGTTAAAAACAAAAATTAGTTTCAAGAAAACATTAATTAACTTTAAATTATAAATTGTTCATTAGGGCTTAAAAAGATTCAATTTGTAACAAAACAAAAAAGCGCCCCGATAAATCGGAACGCTTTAAACATTCATAGCCAAAAAAATTAATTTTTATGCTTAGATAACTGCTACTTTCGCAGCAACTTTTCCTTTTCTTCCTTCTTCTTCTTCATAGCTAACTCTGTCACCTTCACGAAGTTCTTCCGCGTTGATTCCTGAAGCATGAACAAAAATGTCTTTTCCTGTTTCTTCGTCTGTAATGAATCCGTAACCTTTTGACTCATTGAAAAATTTAACTGTACCTGTACGCATTGTAATAATAATAATAATTTATAATGAGGCAAATGTAATATTTAAAATAATACGAATGATATTAATGGGTATAATTTTATAAAAAATATTGATTTACAGCCTTTTCGGTGTTTAAATTGCATTTAAATTGATATGTAATTCTTTTAATTGCAAATCGTCAATTACAGATGGCGCATCAATCATAACATCTCTTCCAGAATTATTTTTTGGGAAGGCTATAAAATCTCTAATGGTTTCTTGTCCGCCAAGAATTGCTACTAATCTATCCAACCCAAAAGCCAATCCACCGTGTGGTGGTGCGCCAAATTGAAAGGCATCCATCAAAAACCCGAATTGTTCTTTGGCTTGTTCAGGCGAAAAACCAAGATATTTAAACATCAACTGTTGAGTTGCTTTATCGTGAATTCGAATTGAACCACCACCAATTTCGTTTCCATTCAACACCATATCGTAGGCATTGGCACGAACTTTTGCTGGATTGGTTTCTAATAATGCCATATCTTCTGGTTTTGGTGAAGTAAAAGGGTGGTGCATCGCGTGGTAGCGACCACTCTCTTCATCCAATTCTAATAATGGAAAATCTACGACCCAAAGAGGTGCAAATTCCGCTGGATTTCTTAATCCCAAACGTGTCGCTAGTTCCATTCTTAAAGCCGAAAGTTGGGTTCTTGTTTTATCGGCTGGACCAGAAAGCACAAAAATCATATCACCTGCTTTGGCACCAGTAGCTTTTGCCCAATTTTTTAAATCTTCTTGATCGTAAAATTTATCAACGGATGATTTATAGGTTCCGTCCTCATTACATTTGACATAAACCATTCCACTAGCTCCAATTTGAGGCCTTTTGATCCAATCTATCAAACCATCAATTTCTTTACGGGTATATTCGCTAGTTCCAGGAGCGGCTATTCCAACAACCAATTCAGCCGAATTAAAAACGGGAAACTCCTTGTGTTGCGCAAATTCGTTTAATTCGCCAAATTCCATCCCAAAACGAATATCGGGTTTGTCATTTCCGTATGTTTTCATCGCGTAATCATAGGTTATACGGGGAAATTTATCTACTTCAATACCTTTGATTTCTTTCAACAAATGGCGCGTTAACCCTTCAAAAATAGTCAAAATATCTTCCTGTTCCACAAATGCCATTTCGCAATCGATTTGAGTAAACTCGGGCTGTCTATCAGCTCTTAAATCTTCATCGCGAAAACATTTTACAATTTGGAAATACTTGTCCATGCCACCCACCATCAATAATTGTTTGAAGGTTTGTGGCGATTGCGGCAAAGCATAAAACTGACCTGGATTCATTCGTGATGGCACAACAAAATCTCTCGCTCCCTCAGGAGTAGACTTGATTAAATAAGGCGTTTCTACCTCACAAAAATCTAAATCCGAAAGGTGTTTTCGCACTTCCATGGCTACTTTATGACGAAATAACAAGCTATTTTTTACGGGATTTCTTCGAATATCAAGGTAGCGATATTTCATCCTGATGTCTTCGCCACCATCAGTTTCATCTTCTATGGTGAAGGGTGGTGTTAGCGAAGCATTTAAAATAGTCATTTCGGTCACCAATATTTCGATATCGCCAGTAGCCATATTTGCGTTTTTAGCCTCACGCTCAATAACGTTTCCTTTTACCTGAATGACAAATTCACGACCTAGGGTTTTTGCCAATTCAAATACCGATTTTTCAGTACGACTTTCGTCGAAAATCAGTTGCGTAATTCCATAACGATCGCGTAAATCGACCCAATTCATGAACCCTTTATCGCGTGATTTTTGTACCCAACCAGATAGTGTAACTTCGGTATTGATGTGTGTGGCGTTTAATTCGCCACAATTATGACTTCTATACATTGTATTTTTAATTTTTAGTTTACCGTTTTAGCTAAGGCTAAAATACCTGAAGCCCACTGGGCTTCCTCCTTTTAATTTCAAATGCCACAATTATGACTTCTGTACATAGAATTAATTTTAGACCGCAAATTTAGGACTAATTATGAAATTATGAATTATGAAATTCGAAAGATTGAAAAAACCACCGAAGATGTTTCTATACATAGTATTTGAATATTTTTAAAGTTTAATTGTTTAAAAAAAAAACTAGCTTTTATCTAGTTAATTAAAAATATTTTTATAAATTTACTCTATAAAGAAGACGCTCTCGATTACAGAAATCAGCATAAAAAGTAAAAACAACAGTGCTATTCTGGATATTAAATGGTTAATATAGCGTCTATAAAGAATCGGCTATTACAAATTTTTGTAATAGCCGATTTTGATTTTATTACAACAAGAATTCCTCGTAAGTAACTGGCGTAACTATTTTTGAGGTTACATTGGCATAGTTTGTCGAAAAAGTTACTGGAATTTTATACTTGGTTTTAGCCTTCCATTTTATTTCACAAGCCAAAATTTGGTCTGCATTTTTTTCAATATAATCTATTTCCTGTTGTTGCGTGGTTCGCCAAAAGTAAGATTCAGCTTCATTTTGCTGAATGTTCAGGTGTTTGACACGTTCACTTATGATATAGTTTTCCCATAAACTGCCCATGTCGGTTCTTTGAGTCAAAGGATTGAAATTTCCCGTAACCGCATTGATGATTCCATTGTCATAAAAATAGATCTTTTTGCCTTTTTTTATTTCATTTCGAACATTGCTCGATAAAGCAGGAAGTTTAAAAATCACGAATGCTTTTTCGAGAAGATCTATATATTTTTCAACGGTTTTGTTGTCTATTTGAATGAGTTTGCCCAATTCATTATAATTCACTTCGCTGCCTACTTGAAGTGCCAATGCTTTTACTATTTTTTGAAGCAAAACCGGCTTTGAAATTTGCTCCAACAAGAACAAATCTTTATACAAATAACTATTGGCTATTAATTTTATATGTTCTTTGGCGTCTAGCGGGTTTGTTATAATTTCTGGATAACTGCCATAAATAAGGCGTTGTTCCAAGGCTCTTTTTTCTTCCAGCAAGCCTTTGTGGGCCACCATTTCGGCAAATGCAATTGGGAATAAATACATTTCATATTTTCTTCCTGTCAAAGGTTCGTTTAATTTATTTGCCAATTCAAAACTAGAGGAACCTGTCGCGATCACTTGCACCGTTTTAATTTGATCCACAATTATTTTTAGCACAATCCCAATGTTTGCAATGCGTTGCGCTTCGTCAATAACGAGAATTTCGTTATCGCCAATGATGTTTTTTAGTTTGCTAACGTTTGGGTTTTCGAACAAAACAAGCACATCCGATTCGTCTCCGTTCAGGAATAGTGTTTTTTTGTTTATGTCGGCGATTAAGTTTTGGACAAAAGTAGTTTTCCCAACTTGTCTTGGTCCAAAAACCAGCAGTGCTTTTCCTTTGAATAATCGTGCTTTGGCGTAAGCTGTTTGCTCTCTCCGTATCATAAGGGATTGATTTTGAGAAAACAAAAATAGTTAATTTAGTTATGATTCCAAAATAATTATAGTTTTTTTGGATTTTATTCCAAAATGATTATG
>JANMZS010000216.1:0-14985 GCA_031383535.1 Flavobacterium sp. | reverse complement strand
GGAGTTTCAGCTTGTGCCGTTTGTGATGGGTTTTTCTATAGAAATCAAGAGGTTGTTATTGTTGGAGCAGGAGATTCGGCTTGTGAAGAAGCACATTATTTGTCTAAACTTTGTAAAAAAGTGACCATGTTGGTGAGAAGTGAAAAATTCCGTGCTTCAAAAATCATGGAAGAACGTGTGCGAAAAACAGATAATATTATCATTTTAATGAATCATGACACTGTTGAAGTTTTAGGAGATGAGCAAGTAGTCACAGGTGTGAAAGCTAAAAATAAGACTAGTGGAGAAATTTTTGACATTGAAGCCACTGGTTTTTTTGTTGCAATCGGTCACAAACCCAATACTGATATTTTTAAGGATTTTTTGACACTTGATGAAACGGGTTATATTATTAATGAACCGGGAACTTCAAAAACAAATATTAAAGGTGTTTTTGTTGCTGGTGATGCCGCAGACCATGTATATCGTCAAGCTGTAACGGCTGCTGGCACAGGTTGTATGGCTGCATTAGATGCCGAAAGATATTTGGCCGCTTTAGAGTAATGATGATTTTAAGAAAATAAACAAGGCTCTTCCGTTATACGAAGAGCCTTTTGTTTATTTAGAAGGTTTTTTAATTAGGGACGATGAATCTACAAACCTCTTTATTTCAATTTTTTGATTTCCATAAATTTTAATTTCTGAATTTCCAGAAGCGTCTATACTTAAATTAGAATTACTGTTTATACTACAATTTGAATAGCCTTCGGAAGTTAATTCGCAGTTTTTTATAACCAATTTTTGCCCCATAAAATCTGAATTGTTATCTAGTCTAATCATTGCGTCATTAACATCTCCTTCGAGATTTGCTTTCCCTTTTTGATACAAATCGCATTTTAAGTCATTTGTAGTTATTAAAGCTTTTAATGTGGCGTTTTTACTCAATTCAATAGTGGTATTTTCCGCTTTTAGATTGAGTTCAGTTTTAGATTTGTCATCAGCTTGTAATAAAAATTCCCCAGCATTAACATTTAGATTAAGTTTTGATTCGTTAAACGATTTAAAGGTAATATCATCTAATTGTATTTCTTGAATGGCATTTACTACCGATTCATTTTTTGAAACTATCATTTTTAAATCATCGGTATAGGTTATCCTTAGAATTAGCTTTTTGTAGTTTACTACCGTTTTTAGTGTGCTTAATCGAAGTATAGCATCGTTTAAATCAATTTTAATGACACTTTGAAGATTGTCATCTGCCTCAATTTTTAATTCAGATTGCTCTCCCTTTTCTAAAAAAACCTCTATGTTATCTCCAACTTCAATGGATTCAAAATCACCAATTTCTACTTTTTCAATTGTGACAATCTTAGAACCTTTTATTTTCTCTGCTTTTTGCGACCAGGAGAATGTGGCTACCAAAAGTATTATTAGAGTAATTCTACTTTTCATTTTCGTTTTTTTAGTGATTTACAAATATAAAAAAATCAACCACTTTTGATGATTGATTTTCTTTATATTTAAAAAGATATTCTCAATTTTCATAGACACTTCCGCCAGAAGATTCTTCTTTTGAAATTGTTTTAGGAATTTTATGATAACTTATTGAGCTTCCGCTTGAAGCGTTTGCATCAAGCTTTAGAATCGGATAAACAGTGGTACTGCTTCCGCTTGACGTTTCTGAAACTACTTCGTTTGCCATTAGGTTTTCGGCATTAATTTTACTTCCACTTGATGAAGAAGTTTCTAGTTTTAATGCTTTTCCTCTTGCTTCAATGCTGCTTCCACTAGCGCTTTCCAGCGAAATAGCATCGGCTTCAACATCAATATCTATTTGACTTCCGCTACTGCATTTTGCATTAATGTTTTCAGTTATTAATACAGTAGTACTTATGATTTCCGAACCACTACTAGCATTCAAGCCATTGATGACGATCATTGTTACATTTACGATGGGTGTCTCGGTTGCATTGTAGTTTTTGTCGGATTCAATGATCAAAACTCCATTTTCTATTTTGGTAATAATGTGTTTTTGCAAATTATCATCGGCTTCTACACGTATAGATTTAGTATCAGATTGTTCAACTTTAACTATAATCCCTTGACTTACTTCAATACTTTCGAAATCACCATTTACAACTCTTGTTTCGGTTGTGATATTTCCACTTCCTTTTATTCCATA
This sequence comes from Flavobacterium sp., assembly GCA_031383535.1. Lineage (GTDB taxonomy): Bacteria > Bacteroidota > Bacteroidia > Flavobacteriales > Flavobacteriaceae > Flavobacterium. The sequence goes on along the minus strand of JANMZS010000216.1, from coordinate 12,824 downwards.
GCCAAAATTGAATGAAGGGTTGCAAGATGAAAAAAACAATGCAATAAGAGTTGCAACAATACACTTAATTATTATTGTGATGATTTTAATCATGGTTAATTAGATTTGATTATTACTCCATTTTCGTCAATTGACAACCCTTTTTTCGTACTTGTTTTATTTACTTTTACAACTGTACCATTTACAGTTACTGTTGTTGTAACAATGCTATCGTTTTCTGGAGTATTATCAATAGCATTATATTCATTTTCATCTATCGGACAATCAAGGCATTTTACCCGATCATTTTCTACTTTATAGAGATGGTTGCCAGAGCTGTATTCTAAACTGAAATATTCGTCGTCAGAACGATCGTAATCTTGTAAACTTGAATCTGCTCTAAATAAAGTTTCTTTTGGTAAATGTAAAGTTATTTGAATTTCCTGATCACGAAATTTTTCTTCTAAATCGGTTACTAAATAATTGTCTAAAACTAATTGATTTCCTATAATTTTATAGCCATATTTTATCTTTTCAGCTCTTTGTTTTGCTTCAAAAAGTGTTTTTCCTTTCGCTTCTTTTTCAATTTGGATATATGCTGATTCCGTGTCAGTTTTTGCTATCTTGAAACTGATATTGTTAGAATAGATGACATCATTTCCCGTTGAATCTAAAGTGATTTTAAAATCATCATGGTCATTGATGCTTTTGGCAAAATAATCATTGTGTATAAATTTGATTAAAAGAGTGTCTGTAAGTTTTAAATTAATGTTTTCTTTTTGAATGACTCTCCCATCATAAGCAGAGGCTGTAGCTTGATTGTTTAAAATAAAAATTGATATTGAAACAGCAATTAGCCAAATAGCGAATAGGGTGTATTTTGCAATGTTTCCAATAGACTTCATGTTAGGGGATAGTAATTTAAAGCCTAAAACTGTCAAAAAGAAAAATGGGATTCCAACAGCAAAAAACATTAATAATCCAAAAGTCCAAACAGGATATTCAGTATAATTACCGGCTTCAATAAACTCCTGCCAAGGCAAATCAATCAAGGAAGAAGAACCTAATGTGAAGACTCCTATAAACAAGGCTGCCAATATAAATAGACCTATAATTATTAAAAGTACACCAAGAAACTTAGAGAAAGCTCTTAAAACTGCTATTATGAAATTACCAAATGAACTTCCAGCTTTATTGGCTACTGATTTTACCTCATTGCCAAATTTGTTATAATCTGCATTTTTTAATGTATCCGAGACAGTTTCAAATTCTTCTCTAACTTTTTTTTCGATGCTAGATATAGTAACGGGTTCGCCTGTCATTTCAAGTTTTTCCGAAGTGGTTGCTGCTTCTGGCATTACAATCCAAAGAATAATGTAAGCCAAAACGCCTGTTCCCCATGCAAAAAATAGTATTAAAAAGAAAATGCGTAACCACACTTTGTCTATCCCAAAATAATGTCCTAATCCTGCAAGAACGCCACCAATCATACCTTTTTCTTTATCACGATATAGTTTTCTGGTTTTTGAAGAAGTAAAATTTAAAGGAGTACTCGCCGTTTCGTCATCATCAATTCTATAATCTTCAGGTTGTCCCATTACTGTAATTACTTCATCAACTTCTTTGAGCGTAACTACATGTTTTTCGGTTTTTTGTTTTTCGGTCAATAATTCCGATACTCGCATTTCAATATCTTTAATAATCTCATCTTGTCCAGAGGAATTGGATAAAGAACGTTTTATAGCATCAAAGTATCTCGAAAGTTTTTGGTACGCATCTTCATCAATATGGAAGAACATCCCGCCTAAATTTATGTTTACAGTTTTGTTCATGGCTATTATTTTTGTTTTGTGATAAGATTTACAGCATCCGATAATTCAGTCCAGGTGCCATTTAATTCGGTTAGAAAGGATTGCCCCAATTCGGTCAATTCATAATATTTTCTTGGCGGGCCCGATAAAGATTCTTCCCAACGGTAGTTGAGTAGTCCGTCATTTTTTAATCTAGTGAGTAGGGGATAAACGGTGCCCTCAACTACTAATAGTTTTGCGCTTTTCAAAGAGTCTAAAATTTCCGAAGTATAAGCCTCTTTGTCTTTTAGCACAGACAAGATGCAAAACTCGAGAACCCCTTTTCGCATTTGAGCTTTTGTATTTTCAATATTCATGATTCTCTTTATAAATGATTTATTATTTTAATTTGTAGTTATTTGAATGCTTATTTTATAAATGGGATTGTTAGCGGATAGTAAAACTTTTCGCCATTTGAAGTTTTTAATGAAGCATATATAATTAATAAAAATTCAGCAACCTTTAAACTAATTAAAGTGAATATTGCCATTATAGCAAAGATTATTATTCCCGAAAAATTCTCAATATTTATAGGATTAAGTATAAATTCTTTATTATTATAAATCGATTTCAAAGGAACTTCATTTATAAGTTTTATAATAATTATAGGAGTTGCAATCATTGCAATAATCAAGGTATACACTAGAATACTCAATTGAAAATTAAGGACTTGTTTGCCATTATGATCAATAAATTCTGAATCTTCTTTTTTGGAGTTCCAAATGATAATTGGAAAAATAAAATTTCCAAAAGGAATAAAATACTGAGATAATGAACTCAAATGTGTAATCGTAGCTGTATTTTTCTCGCTTGTATTCATAAGTATGAATTATAGATTATTATTTCTTATGCAAATATATGTATAAAAGAAAGTATTATGTATTGCAAAGTACTAAATATTAACAAAAAATTAACGTTTTATATTTAAACTAAATAGGCTACTTTTACAGTATTTAATATTGATAAAATGAAAATTTCAGTTTCCAATCTCAATAAATTTGTATTTTTTAAATTGCCTTCCGCTTTTATATGTGGAGTTCGAGTACAACAATTTGACGAGCATAAATGTGTAGTTTCGGTAAAGCATCGCTGGATTAGTCAAAATCCTTTTAATTCTATGTATTGGGCGGTTCAAGGGATGGCCGCAGAGTTAGCGTCTGGCGCTTTGGTAATGCAGCAAATTCAAAAAAGTGGTAAAAAAGTATCGATGTTAGTGGCAAATAATAAAGGAAATTTCAGCAAGAAAGCCACAGGAAGAATACGTTTTGTTTGTAGTGACGTTTCTTTAGTTGAAAAAGCGATGCAAGAAGCAATTGCTACTGGTGAAGGACAAAGTTTTTGGATGAAGTCTATAGGTACTAATGAAAATGGGGATGTGGTCTCTCAAATGGATTTTGAATGGACAATTAAAGTGAAATAGATAATGAATTTTTTAAAATCTAATCAAAAAAAAGCTTCGAGTACTAATCGAAGCTTTTTTTAATATAAGGTAAAGTGAATTAATAATTATTTAGAAGCTAGATGCTAACCTTAAAGTGTTTCTTAAAATTATAATCTAGAATATAATCATTACAAATCTATACAAACTATATTATGTTAGTCTTAAAATTATATTAAAATTTCAGTTCAAAAATAAAGGATTAATAATTTTTTTATCTTCTGCCTAAAGTTTTTACTTTTTAGGGTTCTTCAGGTATTTGTGTATGTGATTTGCTTTACAAATCATATATTGAAACTCGGGTCAGCGTATTTTTTCACAACATTTCCAGTATAATGCTTTTTATAAGGTGACAATTTGACAAAAATGAAGAATTGGCAGTACTTTTGTAATCTAAAAACGCATAAAATGAAGTTTACCAATTTATTTAAAAAAGATACAAGCATGACGACTGAAAACACGCTAAATGATGAAATTATTGATCAAAATACCATTGAAAATAATGAAAATGCCTCCGATGAATTAGATTCAAAAATAGAAGAAAGAGTAGAGGAAATATCTAAAGAGGAACAATTATCTCAGGATTTAGCCTCAGAAAAAGACAAGTTTCTACGTTTGTTTGCTGAATTTGAAAATTACAAACGAAGAACAACTAAAGAGCGTATCGAATTGTTTAAGACTGCTAATCAAGAAGTTTTATTAGCATTACTTCCTGTTTTGGACGATTTTGACAGAGCCATGATTGAAATTAATAAATCAGAAGACGAACTATTGTCAAAAGGGGTGGAGCTTATTTTCGATAAATTAAAAACTACTTTAGTTTCAAAAGGTTTAGAGGAAGTTGCAGTTAAGGCTGGAGATGCTTTTGATGCTGATTTTGCTGAAGCCATTACTCAAATTCCTGCGCCAAAAATGAAAGGAAAAATAGTTGATGTCCTAGAAAAAGGATATAAACTGGGAGATAAAATTATTCGTTTTCCAAAAGTAGTTATCGGTCAGTAGAGACGCGATTAATCGCGTCTGTATCCCAGTAGAGATGCGATTAATTGCGTCTGTATCATACAAAAAATATTAAAATGAAAAAAGATTTTTACGAAATACTAGGCATCTCAAAAAGTGCTAATGCTGCCGAAATTAAAAAAGCGTACAGAAAAAAAGCACTTGAATTTCACCCTGACAAAAATCCTGGTGATACCGCAGCGGAAGAGCAATTTAAACTAGCTGCCGAAGCTTATGAAGTACTTAGCGATCCGAATAAAAAAGCCAAATACGATCAATATGGGCATCAAGCTTTTGATGGTTCAGGCGGTTTTGGCGGTGGCGGTCATGGTGGCATGAACATGGATGATATTTTCAGTCAATTTGGAGATATTTTTGGTAGTGCTTTTGGTGGCGGTGGCGGATTTGGCGGTGGCGGCGGTTCTCGTCGTGTCAAAGGAAGTAATCTCCGTATAAAAGTAAAGTTGACATTGGAGGAAATCGCAAACGGTGTTGAGAAAAAGGTAAAGGTAAAACGCAAGGTTCAAGCGCAAGGCGTAACCTATAAAACCTGTTCTACTTGTAATGGTCAAGGGCAAGTGATGCGTGTGACTAACACTATTTTGGGCAGAATGCAATCTGCTTCAACCTGTCCGAGTTGTGGTGGTTCAGGTCAAATATTAGACAAGAAACCATCCGAAGCTGATGCACAAGGAATGGTTTTGGAAGACGAAACCGTTTCCATTAAAATTCCTGCTGGAGTGGTCGATGGGATGCAATTAAAAGTGTCTAATAAGGGAAATGATGCGCCTGGCAATAGCGTTCCTGGTGATTTAATTGTTGCTATTGAAGAAATTGAGCATGAATTTTTAAAACGCGAAGGCGAAAATTTACATTATGATTTATATGTGAGTTTTGCCGAGGCTGTTCTTGGTATTTCAAAAGATATTGAAGCCATTAACGGAAAAGTGAGAATTAAACTCGAAGAAGGAATCCAATCTGGAAAAATACTACGACTAAAAGGAAAAGGAATACCGAGTATCAATGGATATGGAAATGGCGATTTGCTAGTGCATGTGAATGTTTGGACTCCGAAAACCTTAAACAAAGACCAAAAACTGTTTTTTGAAAAAAATATAAATGACGAGAATTTTATACCCAATCCAGAAAAAGGCGATAAGTCCTTTTTTGAGAAGGTAAAAGATATGTTTTCATAATTTAATTTCTCAATAAATGCTCCCATCTTTATGATAGTAAAGATGGGATTTTTTATTTTATTTAACAGCTTATCATTTCGATTTAGCTATTTTTACAGCCCTTGGATTAATTGTTTGAGGCAGATATCATAAAGTACTAATTAGCATGAGTTCAATACTTGAAATAAAAGAGGTCGTCAAAAAATACGGTGATTATGTTGCTCTTAATGCCGTGTCACTTTCAATACCCAAAGGGAGTATTTATGGACTGTTAGGGCCTAACGGAGCTGGAAAAACCTCACTTATTAGAATCATCAATCAAATCACTATGCCTGATAGTGGTGAAGTTATTTTTGATGGTAAAAAATTGAGTCCAAATGATGTTCAATATATAGGTTATTTGCCCGAAGAACGAGGGTTGTACAAATCTATGAAGGTTGGAGAGCAATGTTTGTATCTGGCACAATTGAAAGGACTTTCAAAAGCTGAAGCCAAAAAACAATTAGAGTATTGGTTCGAAAAATTAGAAATTCAAGGCTGGTGGAACAAAAAAATTGAGGAGTTGTCAAAAGGAATGGCTCAAAAAGTTCAGTTTGTCGTTTGTGTTTTACATCAACCTAAATTATTAATTTTCGACGAGCCTTTTTCGGGTTTTGATCCAGTAAATGCTAATGTAATCAAGAACGAAATTCTAGAATTACAAAAAAAAGGATCTACCATAATTTTTTCTACCCATCGAATGGAAAGTGTAGAAGAACTATGCGATACCATTGCATTAATTCATCAATCGAATAAACTTATTGAAGGCAAACTCGAAGATGTAAAGCGTAATTACAGAACCAATAGTTTTGAGGTGGGGATTTTATCGGACAATATTGAAGGATTGATGTATGATATTACCCAAAAATTTAAAGTAGGACAAACAAATTTCAAATCACTGAATAACGAATTAAAACTCGAAATTCAACTCGGAAATTCAACGCCAAATGAATTGCTTAATATCCTAATTCAAAGAGGACAAGTAACTCATTTTATAGAAAAAATTCCAAGTATATCTGATATTTTTATACACGCAGTTAGCAAATAAGTTAAGATTTTAGATTGCAGATTTTAAATTGGAAATCTAAAAATAACTAAAATCTAAAATCTAAAATCTAATATGAGCATTATATCATTAATTATAAAAAGAGAATTTATTGCCAAGGTTCGCAATAAGTCTTTTATTGTGATGACCTTTTTAAGTCCCTTACTTTTTGTTGGTATAGCAGCTTTAGTGGGGTATTTGAGTTCAATGAAATCGGATACAAAACGAGTAGCCATTCATGATGAAACGGGTTTATTTGTCGCAGAGTTTACTAAACAAAACACTAAAAATGGCGAATATGTTTATTATGACTTATCCATGCTTGATGTTAAATATATAAAGGATAGCATTACAAATAAAAGTTATGAGGGATTACTCTATATACCAAAAGTGAATGATAATAAAGATTTGGAAAACAAAATTCAATTCATTTCAAACAATAGCCCGAGCATTGCTTTTATTGAAGGTATGCAAGACATAATTGCAGAAAAATTAACTAAAAATAATCTAGAAAAAGCTCAACTTGATACTTTGGCAATAAAAAAAGCCCAAGCAAAAGTTGCAATAGTGCTTTCAAAATCATCTGGTGAAGAAAGTATCAAAGGGCTCAACGAAATTAAAATAGCTATTGGCAGTGCTTTTGGGTATCTTATTATGATGTTTATTATTATTTATGGCAATATGGTGATGCGAAGTGTTATCGAAGAAAAAACGAATCGCATAGTTGAAATCATAATTTCATCGGTAAAACCATTCCAATTAATGATGGGGAAAATTATAGGAACTTCATTAGCGGGGATACTACAATTTGCTATTTGGGCTGTTATCGGCTTAACGCTTATGGTTGCTGCTAGTGCTTTCTTTGGTATTGATGCTAGTCCAACGGCAAAAATACCTCCAGCCATGTTACAAAAGGCTCAACAGGAAATTGGTGGCACAGCCCAAATGTATATTCAAGAATTATGGACTTTACCCATTGCCACAATCCTAATTTGTTTTGTTATTTATTTTATAGGGGGATATTTTTTATACAGTTCATTTTATGCTTCGATAGGAGCTGCTGTCGATAGCGAAACCGATTCGCAACAATTTCTTTTACCCATACTCACGCCATTGATTTTAGCAGTATATATCGGTTTTTTTACAGTCATCAACGACCCACAAGGGACAATTGCCGTAATTTTTTCTATGATTCCACTCACATCCCCAATAGTCATGATGATGCGAATTCCGTTTGGAGTGACTTGGTGGCAATTGGTTATTTCTATTACATTACTTTTTTCTACATTTTTGTTTGTGGTATGGTTTGCTGCAAAAATTTATCGAGTGGGAATTTTAATGTATGGTAAAAAACCAACTTGGAAAGAATTATATAAATGGTTGAAATATTAATGTCATCCTGAGCGTAGTCGAAGGGTGAAGCTAATCCTGCTTTACACTGTATCTTTTTCCAAAAAGAAAAAGCATGCCGCTACAATCAGGGCTAAAATAATCTAGCTTACATTTTGTGAACTTTGCGAAAATCTTTGCGAACTTTGCGGTTAAATAAAAAATATGAGTAAAATATTAATCATAGAAGACGAAGCGGCTATTCGAAGAGTATTAACCAAAATACTTTCGGAAGAAAATGACGCCTATAAAGTGGAAGAAGCCGAAGATGGAATTCAAGGTTTTGAAAAAATTAAAAACAACGATTACGATCTTGTTTTGTGCGACATAAAAATGCCGAAAATGGACGGAGTTGAAGTCCTTGAAGCCGTCAAAAAAATCAAGCCTGAAATTCCTATGGTCATGATATCGGGTCATGGCGATATGGAAACCGCGATACAAACCATGCGTTTGGGAGCCTTTGATTATATTTCAAAACCACCAGATTTGAATCGTTTGCTGAATACGGTTCGCAATGCTTTAGACAGAAAGCAACTGGTGGTTGAGAATAAAATTCTGAAGAAAAAAGTCAGTAAGAATTACGAAATCATTGGCGAAAGCGAACCCATTAATCATATTAAATTGATGATTGAAAAGGTAGCTCAAACCGAAGCTCGAGTTTTAATTACAGGGCCCAATGGAACCGGAAAAGAATTGGTTGCACATCAATTGCACGAAAAAAGTCAAAGAGCTAATTTTCCTCTTATTGAGGTGAATTGCGCCGCTATACCAAGTGAATTGATAGAAAGTGAATTGTTCGGTCATGTGAAAGGGGCTTTTACATCGGCAGTAAAAGACAGAGCAGGAAAATTTGAAGCCGCAGATAAAGGGACTATCTTTTTAGATGAGATAGGTGATATGAGTTTGTCGGCTCAAGCCAAAGTGTTGCGCGCTTTACAAGAAAGCATGATAACAAGAGTAGGGGCTGATAAAGATATTAAAGTCGATGTTCGAGTGATTGCGGCTACCAATAAAGACTTGAAAAAAGAAATTGCCGAAGGACGATTTAGAGAAGATTTGTACCATCGATTAGCGGTGATATTGATTAAAGTGCCTTCTTTAAACGATAGAAGAGATGATATAGCACTATTGATTTCTCATTTTGCCGAAAAAATAGCATCAGAACAAGGAAATTCAGTTAAGAAATTCTCGAAAGCAGCCATTAAGTTATTGCAAGAGTATGATTGGACAGGAAATATTCGGGAATTGCGAAATGTAGTCGAGCGTTTGATTATACTTGGTGGAAATGAAATATCAGAAACGGATGTGCAACTGTTTGCTAGTAAATAAATTGTTTTAGGTTGTAAGTTGTATGTTTGAGAAACGTACAACTTACAACCTACGACTTACAACTTAAAAAATGAAATTAAAAAAGATAAACGAAAATCTACAACAAGCACTTATTGAAAATGGTTTGATTGAGGCTAATGAAATGCAACACGAAACATTTTCAACTTTCAAGAGTGGAGCCGATTGTATTATTATTGCTCCAAACGGGAGCGGCAAGTCAACAACAATTGTAATCAATGTAATTCAGAAACTGGCAGGAACAAATGAAGAATCGCCCCGCGCTTTGATTATTGTTGAAGACAAAATCAAAGTATTAGAAATGGTCTCCCTTTTTGAAAAATACGGAAAAAATTCTGGATTAGAAATATTTGGCGTTCACGATAAAGGTGATATGGATTATGACAAAAACTATATTTCGACAGGAATCGATGTTTTGATTGGAACTCCTAACAAACTCGATGATATGTTTTCTTCAGCGGGTTATAATGTCAATAGGTTGAGAATGTTTATTCTTGACGATGCCGATCCTATTTTGAAATTGCGCCATGAAACAAAAATTATGCGCATTTCAAATAGTATCACTAAAACACAACGAATTATTTTATCTGAGGTTTTAACAGAAAGAATAGAAATTTTAGCCGAAAAAATGTTAATTGAGCCTGTTGAATTTGATTTTGAAGAGGAAGATTTTGAAGAGGATGAAGAATTAGAAAATTAATTTAAAATAAAAACAATATGGGATTAATGAAAGTGTTTTCAGGTAGTGAAATTTTAGCTTTGGCTTTACAGGGAAAAATTGAAGAAATTGGTGTGAATACAGTAGTTAAAAATAACATTCAATCTGCGACATTAGGCGGGTTTGGTAATTTAGGGCAAGCTGTTGAAGTTTTTATACAAGAAACAGATTTTGCAAAAGCCAATCCGGTTATTGAGGAATTTAGATTGAGTATTTAATAAGTTATATTATTGGTTTGAAGTATAGTTTAAAACTCTACCTGTCGGTAGACAGGTATTCACTTTCAGTGCATTTAGCTTCCAATTTTTAAAAAATTAGCCACAAATTTCACAAATTCCACAAATTTATTTGTGCTAATTTGTGAAATTTGTGGCAAAAAAAGGGTTCACAACTTGGCGGTCTTTTAGTAGGCAAAACCAAATCTATGGACTTTCAGTCCATAGTTTATTTACAGAACTAAAATCCTCTCTGCCTTTTGGCTTCAAAAATTAAAATGGCTGCCGCAACGGATACATTCATACTGTCGATTTCGCCTTGCATCGGAATAATAATATTTTGTGTAGCGGCTATTCGCCATTCTTCACTTAATCCAGTTGCTTCTGTACCAACTACTAAAGCGGTTGGGCTTGTATAATCTTGGGTGTGATACGATGTTGCATTTTGTAAAGTAGCACAGTAAATATTCATTTTTCTGTCTTTTAGAAAAGCAATGATTTCATCTGAATTTCCGGTAGCAATTTGGTTGGTAAATAAACAACCCACGCTGGAACGAACGATGTTTGGATTGTATAAATCACTTTTTGGATTAGCAATAATCACCGCATCGAGATTGGCTGCATCGGCGGTTCGGAGCAAAGCACCAATGTTACCTGGTTTTTCAGGTGCTTCGGCAACCAGAATCAAAGGATTTTTTGATAATTTCAAATCAGTTAATTGCATTGACTTGGTTTTGGCCACAGCCAAAATTCCTTCGGTAGTATCGCGGTAGGCGAGTTTTTGATAGACTTCTTTTGATATTTCAATTAGTTCGGCGTTTGTAGCAATTTTTTTTGTTTGATTTTCAGAAATTAATTCAGGCAAAAATAAAATAGTTTCAATAGTGTAACCTCCTTTAATTGCAATCGAAATTTCGCGTACTCCTTCTATTAAAAAAGTGCCCGTTTGTTTTCGGGATTTTGCTTTTTCTTGTAATAAAACCAATGATTTTATAAATGGATTTTGTATAGAAATAATTTGTTTCAATGGTATAGTTTCTAATTTATGGATGCCTCAAAGTTACAAAGGTTGTGGCTATAATTCGTATTATATTTCTAATTGTATTTTCAAGATAAATACATAAATAAAAAATGCTTAATTTCACAAATTTAAAATCAAATAGTGAAAACCTATACAGTCAAAATATATCAAGAAAACGATTATCAAGAATGGAACGCATTTATTAGCAAGGCTAAAAATGCTACCTTTCTTTTTCATCGGGATTTTATGGAATACCATAAGGATCGATTTGATGATTATTCCTTAGTAGTTATGGATGGTGAAAAATGGGTTGCCGTGCTTCCTGCTAATAGAGTAGGAGATACTGTATATTCACATCAGGGGTTAACTTATGGTGGATTGGTTTATAATGATAAGATAGGAACTGAGGTTATAGAATTAATTTTTAATGTGCTTTTAAGTTTTTTAATTGAAAAAAAAATACAAAATTTCATTGTAAAATTGATTCCTGAATTTTATCATTTAAGAGCATCTAATGAAGTAAATTATTTTTTGTTTCAACAAAAAGCAAATCTGATTAGTCGAAGTATGAACTTAGCTATAGATTACAGTAAACCTCTACAGATTTCAAAAAGTAAATTAAAACATTTTAGAAGAATATCTGAGCTTGGTATAAAAGTTCTAGAAGCTGATGATTGCACTTCTTTTTGGAATGAAATATTAATTCCTAGGTTACAAGAAAAACATAAAGTGAGACCAGTTCATTCTTTAGAAGAGATAAATACTTTAAAATCAAATTTTCCAAATAATATAAAACAATTTAATGCTTACTTTCAAGGTGAAATCGTTGCAGGAATAACTCTTTTTTGTTCTCATCATGTTGTAAAGTCTCAATACGGAGCTACATCTTCACAAGGTGAAAAAATTAGAGCTTTAGATTATTTATTTATTAACTTGATTAATAAATTTGCTTTAGAATATTCTTATTTTGACATGGGAATTGTTGATAAAAAAGACCTCTATAACAAGGGTTTGTTAAAGCAAAAAGAAGAATTAGGATGTTCAGTATACGTTCAGGATGTTTATAAAATGAACCTAACATGATAAAATTCCTTGATTTAAAAAAGATTAACACCCTTTATGAAACCGCCTTTCAAGAAAAGTTGAAATCAGTTTTAGAGGCTGGTTGGTATGTTTTAGGGAATGAAATAGCAACATTCGAAGCCAATTTTGCCAATTATTGCAATGCGAAATATTGCATCGGTGGAAACTGCAAAATTTATTAAATTAACCGATACTTTACTATAAATTCAGTACGTAATATATACCTAAAATAATAATGAAACACCCATGGCAATAGTTCTTGGCATACAGGGGGATGATTATGGGTGTTCCATCTTCCAATAAAAAACAAATATTATAAACAGATGAAAATTGAATTTCAAACAAAAGAACAAAGCAATCAACAACAAGTAGAAAATTTTTTAAGACTTTCTGGAGCGGAACGCTTATATAGTTTTTTGAGATTTTCTGAACGCATAAGTCATTTTCCGATAAAAAATAAAATAAAACAAAAAACTAAAAATTTTGTAATCGAAATAAAACCGAACAAAAATGCAAATCTGGGAAA
>JANMZS010000189.1:0-8294 GCA_031383535.1 Flavobacterium sp. | reverse complement strand
TTGTTTAATTGGTTGATTGTTAAAACGGATATTCAAAAAGCAAGTAAAGTTAGATCAAGCAAAGGTTTGTTGATTCATATCTTCGGAAAAATCGCTGCGGCTTTTTTAAATTTAGCATTTTAACCCTTGATTCGCATTAATGGTTATTATGTACTCATCATTACTATAATCCTGGTAGGTAATTTTATGGCTATAAGGCCCTTGTGCATTAGATGATTCTCTATATGTTTTTACCCATTCATTTCCATTAATTTTTGCTCTGTTTTTTAAGCCAAATACACCTGGCACAAGGTCTATGTACTTAAGGTCAAAACTTGCTTTAATATATTTTTTCTCTGAATTTAAATCGGTTGGATTAGCATATAAATAACCTTCAAAACTTCCTTTTACCCTCTTATGTACTTCATCCAATGATTCGAGGTTAAAGGTAAAGTAATGGGAATTGAAATATTTAAAGTGAGTAAAAGTTTTTAATTCACCTGAAGAAGCGGTTGGCAAATTTATACTAGGAGAACCTAAACGACCGGAAGTATCAAACTCCCATCCGCCAAATGAAATTTTACTTTCTGTTTTGTATACTATTATTAGGCCATTAAATGTTTCTACTCCGTTAATCTCAACTTTATATACTGAAGGAGCTTCTTCAACAATAGGATCAACAGGAACTTCATCTTCATTAGAACTACAACTAATCATTGATACAAATAGTGCCAAAAGAAAAACAGTTTTTAATTTATTCATAGGATTCATAATTAATATTGTTGATACGATCTGAAAACGCCTTCTGTAACCTGAATTACATCAGCAGGATTATTTGGATTGACTGCTGTAAAACTAAATGTTCCTATGAATGAATATTTTTTCAGGCCATGAAACTCCCTATAGCTATGAGTTATTGTTCCTGTAACATTATAATAATCATAAGTCAGTGTTGCAATATTAAATTTTGAAAACCTAATATAATTATCAGTGCTTGCTGACGTAAAGTTATAGCTTCCCGGTGTTGCGCTAGACGCGAAATGCGTTTCAATTTTATAGGCATCCGGAGCGGTAAATTGGCTGTAATAAGTTTCCTTTCTTGCTATCCAGGTAGCATTGTTGAACTTGGCAGAACAATATTGCTCAATATCATTTACTCTTATTCCGTATGGTGTTTCAATAATACCATAATCCTGATTCAATTCTGCACTAATATCAATAGCTTCCGAATTCATATCTTTCTTGTTCAAATACAGCTTCCCTGTAAAATTTAATTTTATCTTTTTATTGACTTCGTCAAGCGAAATAATATTGATATGGAAATAATTAGAGGGGAAATTTTCATAATTTATATAATCATAACTTCCAAAATAATCAATACTATTAGACCGTTGTTTTGCGTCGATTATTGCACCATTCTTATCAAAGTGAATGGATAGCTGATGCAATTGTGGTGAAGAACTGTCATAGCCATATAGTGCATTAATCAAAAACACATCTCCTTTCAAGTCGATTGCGCCTCTGTTAAAGTTCGCACCTCGGCTTAGAGGTAATTCTATACCTCCAACATTCAGACGAAAATATTGTTCATCAACAGGTTCAGGTTCCGCAGGAGTAGTTGAATCACTAGACGAACAACCGGAACAAAAAAGAACTAAAGAAAAAAGGAATGTCACTATTCTTTTCATAAAGCAATAATTTTTATAAAGTTAATCATTTTTTTACCCGTTCCTCATTCTGCTTCACAAAAGCATCCCAGCCGGTATAACTTTTTTCGCCAACCACTTTTCCAGAATTAAAAAAATGACAAACTGCAGCCGCCAATCCATCGGTAGAATCAAGATTTTTCGGTAGTTCTTTTAATCCTAAAAGTTGTTGGAGCATTTTTGCAACTTGTTCTTTGCTGGCGTTTCCGTTGCCCGTGATAGCCATTTTTATTTTCTTGGGTTCGTATTCCGTGATGGGAATATCTCTCGAAAGTCCCGCTGCCATGGCTACACCTTGAGCACGACCTAGTTTCAGCATCGATTGCACATTTTTTCCAAAAAAAGGGGCTTCAATGGCAATTTCATCGGGATTGTGGGTGTCTATTAATTCGATAGTGCGCTCAAAAATAATCTTCAATTTTTGATAATGATTGTCATATTTAGATAATTGCAATTCGTTGAGTTGGATAAATTGCATGTTTTTGCCTACTACTTTTATTATGCCAAAACCCATAATGGTAGTACCTGGATCGATTCCTAATATGATGCGTTCGTTTGCCAAAAGATTTTGTTTGAGGTTTCAAGTTTCAAGTTCAAAGTTTTGTTTCTTTGTAACCATGATTTCAATTTCTCACAAAGCTAAACAATTCCTGATTGTAGTTACCAAACTTTTCATTGTTAGCGGTGCTTTTTATTTTATTTACCATCAACTTGCTGATAATGATAAACTAGATTGGGCTCAATTTTATACACTTATTAAAAAAAACCAATCCATTTCAGGAATAATTTTTATCTTATTCTTGAGTTTTTTGAATCGTTTTTTTGAAATTTTGAAATGGCAAAATTTAGTCTCCTATCTTCACAAAATTTCTTTGCTAGAGGCTACAAAGCAAGTTTTAGGTTCTTTGACTGCTGGTATTTTTACACCAAACGGAGTTGGCGAATACGCTGGGAAAGCCTTTTTTTTCGAAAAGATAAAAATTAAAAAAATTGTTTTTCTGAACCTAATCTGCAACGGAATTCAACTGATTATAACTGTTCTTTTTGGAACTATTGGGTTATGGATTTTGGGTTATCGGTTTTGGGTTTTGTTACTATTAATTGTTTTTATGGGCTTTTGGGTTTTGGGTTTCGGTTTGAAAAAAATCAAGATCAAAGACTATTCTATCGAAAAATTAATTCAAAAAATCAATAAAATTCCTAAAACCATTCATCAAAAAAACATTTTATTAGGCGTTTGTCGGTACTTGGTTTTTTCGCATCAATATTATTTTCTATTCATCGCTTTTGACGTCCACTTGCCTTATTTAACAATGATGGCAACTATTGCTGTTGTTTATTTTTTGGCATCTTCAATGCCTAGTTTTCAATTTTTAGATTTTGCTGTAAAAGGAAGTGTGGCGGTTTATTTTTTCGGTATTTTAGGCGTTAACGAATGGATTGTGGTTTTTATAAGTACGCTAATGTGGTTTTTAAACGTAGTTTTGCCTGTTGTAATGGGTAGTTATTATGTGATGAAATTTAAAGTTAAACCAACAACATGATTTTAATTTTTTATATAATTCTAGTAGTTTATTCATTAGCCATTGGTTTGCTAGTATATGGTTTTTCAAAAATTGATAATTTTGAACCCAGCCAATTTACTCCAAAAACGGGGTTCACGATTGTGGTTCCTTTTCGTGATGAATTTAAAAACTTACCTATTCTTTTGGATAGTTTTTCAAAATTAAATTATCCAATCCATTTGTTCGAAGTAATTTTGATTGATGATGATACTACAGAAATTTTTCAATTGCCAAGTTTGAAATTTAAGGCTTCTATTATAAAGAACAATCGAGTTTCTAATTCACCTAAGAAAGATGCCATTACCGCAGCAATACAGCTAGTAATTACGGATTGGATTATCACTACCGATGCCGATTGTGTGGTTAACGAAAATTGGTTGTTAACATTAGATGAATACATCCAAAATCATGATGTATCCGTGATTGTTGGAGCTGTTTCATATCATTGTAATGCTAGTTTTTTGCATCATTTTCAGCTATTAGATTTTACCAGTTTACAAGCGGCTACTATTGGTAGTTTTGGATTGGGAAAAGGATTTATCTGTAATGGAGCCAATTTTGCTTACAGAAAATCTTTTTTTAAAGCATTAGAAGGTTTCAGAGGTAATGACCAGATTGCGAGCGGCGATGATGTTTTCTTGTTGCAAAAAGCAATGTCAAAATCGCCTGAAAAAGTGCATTATTTGAAATCTAAAAGCAATATTGTAATCACAAAACCTTTAAATAGTTGGAAAACATTATTCCATCAACGGTTGCGTTGGGTTTCAAAAACCAGTTCCTTTCAAAGTAATTTCGGAATTAGTTTAGGATTAGTTGTTTTTATTGCCAATTTGGCTTGGATTTTCGCCATTTGGGGAATATTATTGGGATTTTACCCTTTTCAGAAACTAATTTTATTCTTCTTTCAGAAATTTATTGTAGAAATGGTCTTGATAAATAAAGCAAATCAATTTTTGAATGAAGGCAAACTATTATATAAAGTTTTTGGAAGCCTATTCTATCCTTTTTTTAGTACTGCGGTAGCTTTATATTCTATGTTTGGAAAATACGAATGGAAGGGAAGGAAATTTTAAATTTTCAAAGCTTCCAGCCTTTCAAAGGCTAGCTTTTATTACTCTACCTTTAAAATAACGGGGAGAATAAATTGTGTTTTTACGGGGATTCCTCTTTTGATAGCTGGGTTTATTTTAGGAAAACCCACCAAACGTGCTTTTAAAATACTGTCAATTTTTACCGTGTCATAAGCTACAGAATCCTTGGGGAAAAGTGGCTCAAATACAATTCTTGAATTCGGAAAAACGGTTACTTTTACTTCTATGGTGTCTAATTCAGGATATAGAACCGATAGGGTATCGACGCTTAATTTGTGTTGAATGAGTTGCGTCATGTATTCAAAAAAACATTGTTGACGCTCGATTTTATTCTCGATAGTATCAGAACCAAAAACTGATGGAAATTCATCTACTTCCTTCCAATTAATTGATTGTAATTCTTTTTGTAATAATTCTTGCTCTGATGGCACTTGTTTTTCAAAGTACTGACACGAACTAAAGAGAAGTGGGGCTAGTAAGAATGTAAGAATTATTTTTTTCATATTAATTTGCCTATGAGCAATGCTTTAGAATTTCAAAAATACAAAAAAAATATTTTCAGTATTTCAATTACTTGTGCTTAAATTAGTAGTAGGAGATACCTAAAAAGGGTGCTTATTTTAATTCTAAATCTGAAATAATCTGAGTAATTTGAATTTTTAAAATTGGTATATTTTCTAGTGCTGAATCCCAAATGGTTTCGAGTCTTGTGCTAAAATATTCATGAGACACGAAATTTCTCATTCCTCTAATTTTATGCCATTCAATAAGAGGGTAATTATCTTTAGTTTCCTCTGAGATATGGTTTGAAGCTTCTCCAATGATTTCAAAGTTTCTAAGCATAGCATCTTGTTCTATCCATTTACTTTTAAAAACTTCAACTGTTTTGCAAGAGTCTACTAAAAAAGTAATTCTCTCAATGCAATCAATAATGTGTCCTAGTCTGAACAAATCACTTTCTGTATTATGCTTCATACACTATTTTTACATCATTTAAAATCCGAGCTTTTAACTTTGGATGTATGGCTGTAAATTCTACCAAATCAACCTCTTTAAGTAGTTTTTCTTGTAATTCCAGTTGCAAACCCACCAAATCAAATAAATTATATTTTGAATCAAAAGAATACAAAATATCAATATCACTTTCAGCAGTGTTTTCGTCACGAGAATACGAGCCAAAAATTCCAATTTTATTTGGTTTAAAAGGCTTTAAAGTATTGATAATGATATTAATTTGTTGTTCTGAAAGCATATCACAAATATATTAAATTAATTTAGGAATTGTGTTTTTAAAAAAGTAAAACCCCTAAAATCAAAAAAGCTCATCACAACAAAGTGAAAAGCTTTCCATTGGTCTAACTACTAAACCAGCCCATTTCGGGGCAAAACAACACAACAATCTTAAATGCTTTTAGGGCAAAAAAGGCTTTCATTTCTGAAAACCTTTATCCCAATTTAGCGGTCTGGACGGGACTCGAACCCGCGACCCCATGCGTGACAGGCATGTATTCTAACCAACTGAACTACCAAACCATCGCTATAATGCGGTTGCAAATATACTATAGAATTTTGTATCTACAAGTGTTTCTGTAAAAAACATTCTAATAAATATTAGGTATTTAGCCAAACTTTTGTTTTTCAACTAAATATGTGGTCAATATCTTCTCAAAACTATCGGAAACCCCAACGGGAATGTACTTAATTTTGTTTTGCGAACAAGTTAATGCTAGCTTTTTGAAGTAAGCATTCACCCCTTTTTCATACTCTTGCTTTACATTATCAGCAAAAATAGTAACTTCTTCACCACTTTCTAGGTCTATAAATTTCCTTGGAGCGTTGTCGTAATCTAAATTTAATTCGGTTTTATTATCAATCACATGAAACAAAACCACTTTGTGCTTATTGTGTTTTAGATGTTGTAAAGCATTAAATAATTCTTCCTCGTTACTGGATTGAAACATATCTGTAAAAAGGATAATCATCGAACGGCGGTGCATTTTTTCGGCTATTTGATGCAGGAATGTAATGGTATCGGTTTTTTTAGCAACTTTTGGTTTTTCCAATAGGTTTTCAAGAGCATTCAAGACCATTCTATGATGGCGATCACTTCCTTTTTCGGGTGCATAATATTCGTAAGTATCAGAAAAAACACTAAGCCCAATGGCATCACGTTGTTTCTTTAATAAATTCATTAATACAGCCGACGCTAAGACCGAAAATCCAATTTTACTCTCATAAAACGGTTGACTTTCTTTGAGTTTTGGATAATGCATCGAAGATGAATTATCGATGATGATGTGGCAACGCAAATTGGTTTCCTCCTCGAATCGTTTGGTGTACAATCGATCTGTTTTGGCAAACAATTTCCAGTCAATATGCTTAGTGCTTTCGCCAATGTTATAGGTTTTATGTTCCGCAAATTCAGCCGAAAATCCATGAAATGGCGATTTATGCATACCTGAAATAAATCCTTCAACGACTTGATTGGCTAGCAATTCAAGGTGCTGAAAACTGGCTATTTTTTCCTGTTGCGATTCTATGTTCATTCTAATTCTTTTTTTATTTTTTGTGCTCTGTACAATCCATCGGTGGCCTGCATTAATTTCTTTTTTAGAATGGGACTAAAATTAGGATTTTCTTTTAAAAAACGCTCAACCATTTGAAAAGCATTTTCCGAAGAATATCGCCCAATGCTTCCGCTTATCCATGCTTTTGGAAAAAAAATATCCCCAGTTCTTTGAATTTCTTCGATTAAATTCAGAGTTGAATTTAAATATTTTTCAGCATTTTCTTGACGCAAAGGATGAAAAATGTTTCTGAAAGCACCTAAAACCCAGGATTCATTTTCTCTTTTTTTCTCGTCTTTTAATGAATCCATAAAAGTCGTTCTCACTGTTTCATCATCAGACAAGGAGGCTAGCAAATATTGAAATCGTTTTTTTCTATCCGGATTGTTTATCGATTCAATGGTTTTGGCAATGATTTCATTAGCTTTCGAATGTTTAAAAATAATCAAATCTGTCGCAATACTCGTATAATCATCCTCATTTAATTTTAAATTCTCAATTTGAATTTTCTTATTCCAAATTTGATACAAGCGCTCTCTATCAATATCAATGTAAGCCAGACTGCTAAACAAACCAAATAGAGTCTTTTTTATATTTTGAGGCAAATTTTCTTGTAATCGTGTATATAACACTTCAGTTATTTTTTCACGATTTTTTTGTTGTTGTTTTTGGGTTAGGTACTTCCAAAATAAACTGTTGATTTCGCCAGACAGCAAGTTTACAATTAATTCGTTTTGTTCAACACGAATACCTTGAATATAGTAATTTATGGCATCAATAAGAGGTACCTTAGCCGTCAAGGTATTTTCATAAAGATTGATATAACTTGAGGCTCTAGCAACTTCATTTTTAATGGATGGATAACTAGTCAAACCATTTTTATCAATAGGAAAAACACCATAGCCATATCCGTTATAATTATAAATAATAGCTGTCGGTTTAGGCAATCCAATCACGTTTTTAATAATGGCACTTTTATTTTTCAGATTGACCTTAACAACTTTTGTGCTGTCTGGATAGACCAAGCCAACTTCAAAAAATTGTGCCCAGATATTATCAGAACCATCTTCTGCTTTTTGATTTATCACAAAAGTTTTTATTCGATTCTCGGTATCAAATTCAATATTTTCAGTCAGTATAGGTCTTCCAGATTGTTTTACCCAAACAGCACTCCAAGAAGTTAAATCGACTGGTGTTTGATGGTCTAAAATGGTAATTAAATCGTTCCAATCGGCATTGTTATTGGCGTATTTCCGAATGTATTTTTGAATTCCTTTTCTAAATGGTTTTTCACCCATGCTTGTTTCGAGCTGTCGCATCATAATAGGCGCTTTGTCATAGATGATATTACCATAAAGTGAACCTGCATTTTTCAGATTTTCTAGG
>JANMZS010000188.1:0-19598 GCA_031383535.1 Flavobacterium sp. | reverse complement strand
CAAATGTTTGCTAATAATTGGGCAGAGATGCCACAATATTTCGTTACCTCAGCTACTGAATCTACCGGAAAAGAAATTGTCTTAAACTATATAGACGAAGTAAATCAAGAAGTCTTTAAAAACAATAGTCAATTCTAATTACAACTTCAACTCCAGTTTTTCCGCAAAATAATCACAAAAATCCTTCATGGTTGCCGACATTTTTTCGTCACCTGTTGCTCGTAGAAAAGTTTCGGTCATAGAGGTCAACGTTTGGTGAAAAAATATTTTCATTTCGTCAACAGGCATATCTTTCGTCCACAATTCAATACACTTAGTTGATTTTTCACCACCATCCCAAACTGATAACATGAATGCTTTTGCTTCTTCTTGATGTATTCCACCTTCGGTTGCAGCCCACATTAGCCTTTCGGGAACTCGATTTTCGTCTAATTCGATGCTTAATTTAATTTCCGTTTTATTTAACATTATTTTTTAGGTTTATATTTTGATTGTTCAAATAGTTCTTTGGCATTCATTTTCAACATATTTTGCAAAGAAATGTCATTGTTTTTCATAAAAGATCGAACGATTTGCCATCCAAGCCAGACACCTACTCTTCCTGGGGATTCATTATCAATTTCGAGATAAAATTTAGAAAATGGAGCTGGATTTATGAATCGATTATTCAGCTTTTGGTCATCACTATACAACAATTGATTTTCGATGAAATAACGCCACATATAGCTTTCGTTTTCTTTACACCAGTTGATTTGCTCTGGCGTATATCCCATTTTAGAAGCTTCGTCATATTCAGGAATTAAAACATCTTTTAAATACAATTGCTTGCCGAAAAAAATCATTTGATCCAATAATTTTTTGTCGGTAACGAGAGGGATTTTTTTCAAAGAAAAACTAGAAACCACATCCGGCATCATTTGTTTTTGTTCGAAATTTTGTTTTAAATAATTCGGAAATTGATAAAATTTATGTTCTTTTCCTAAATACAATTCAAGTGAAATAATCAATAAACTATCAGTATATACCACCTTATTATTATAATCCATTTCCGAAATTAAGGAAATCACTTTTGGCGTTTTGGTTTCAGGGAAATTATACTTTATGTGTTTAAAAAGAACGGTTAATTCATTTTGAACTGGTTCAAAATTAGAATATTTTTTTTGAACTTCAGTATATAATTCTCTCCAAAGCGGGTTTTGCATTTTGCTTATCCAAACAGTATCATCATTCCCAGATGGGAAGAAATATGGAAACGCTACTTTTAATTTATTTAAATCTTTTGGAGGTGTTTCAAAAAAAAATTTGTCAAAACGCACTACTTTTATTTCTACTGGAATTGCTTCAACATCTTTCTCCGCTTTTGATTTTTTATCACAAGAGGCGAAAGCGATTGTTAATGTGATAATAAAAAACATTTTTCTCATTTTCATTTTTTTTAGCTCAAATTATTTCACTTCTCGTAATTCTTTTCAAACCATCGTGAACTTCGTTTAAAATGAATAGGTGCTGACTTAAAAATTATTATTTTTGCAAATATACAATTACTACTTTTTAAAATCTCAAAGAATT
Source organism: Flavobacterium sp. (assembly GCA_031383535.1). Classification (GTDB taxonomy): domain Bacteria; phylum Bacteroidota; class Bacteroidia; order Flavobacteriales; family Flavobacteriaceae; genus Flavobacterium. The sequence continues at coordinate 18,029 of JANMZS010000188.1, read as the reverse complement.
ATGGCTAAAAAAAGCACAATCCAAGTTGAAAAAGTAAACACACATATTGTAAATTGGTTAAAAACGTATGCTGAAAACGCAAAAGTAGCAGGTTTTGTTGTAGGGGTTTCTGGCGGAGTAGATTCGGCTGTTACTTCCACCCTTTGTGCACAAACTGGATTAACAACGTTATGTATCGAAATGTCTATTCATCAAGCTACAAGTCATGTAAGTCGAGGCAAAGAACATATTGAACAGTTAAAAAAACGATTTCCAAATGTAAAGAATATTGAAGCTGATTTGACTTCGGTATTTGAAGATTTCAAAAAAGTGGTTCCAGATAATATTGATGTAAACAAGGTTCATTTGGCTTTAGCCAATACTCGTGCCCGATTGCGAATGACTACTTTATACTATTTTGCTGGAATTCATGATTTATTGGTTGCTGGAACTGGTAATAAAGTAGAAGATTTTGGTGTTGGGTTTTATACTAAATATGGAGATGGCGGTGTTGACCTGAGCCCCATTGCCGATTTAATGAAATCGGATGTATATGCTTTGGGAGCATATTTGAAAATTCCAAGTTCTATTTTGAATGCGTCACCTACTGACGGATTATTTGGTGATGATAGAACCGACGAAGATCAATTAGGCGCCAGTTATGATGAATTAGAATGGGCGATGCTTGAAGATGAAAAAGGAAGAACTCTTAATGATTTCTTTGGAAGAGAGAAAATAGTTTTCGAAATCTATAAACGCTTAAACAAAAATAATAAACATAAGATGAATGAAATTCCAGTGTGTGTAATTTCATTTTAAATAAGAAAAATCTTATTTAAAACGATTTTCACCCCAAAAAAAGACTTTTATAACCTGTTTTTCACAAAAAACTATCGTAAATTTACAGAAGATTAATTGTTTATTTGTATTTTATGAATATTACAATCTAAACACCACTTATTAAAAAAAATTAAAATCTAAGATTATGATAAAAGTTTGCTTAGCAGATTCACATCCAGTAGTTCATTTTGGGGTAAAGTCTTTTTTTAAAGAACATGATAGCATTTCAATAGCTGCGAATGTTGGGAGTTTTCTAATGATTAGAGACATTTTACTAACAAAAGAAATAGACATTTTAATTCTAGATTTAGAGATGGAAGGACTTTCAAGTATTTTTGAAGTTAAATCTATTTTGAAAAACTTTCCAAAAACTAAAATTATAATTTATAGTGATCTTTCTGAACAAATTTATGCTCCAAATGCTATAAAAGCGGGTGTTTCTGGTTTTATTTCTAAAAAGGAAAAACTAGATACATTAGGACAAGCCATTATTAAAGTAAGTCAAGGAAAAATTATCTTAAACGAAACCGTTAAGAAAAACCTTGATTTAATAGCGAAACAGAATAAAAGCGAACGTTTGTACCGGAAATTATCTAATCGAGAAGTGGAAGTTTTGCGCTATTTGAGTGATGGTAAGAAAAACAACGAAATAGCTGTTGTTTTAGGTCTAAACGAGAAAACAATTAGCACCTACAAATTAAGACTTTTGCAAAAACTAAATGTTACTAATTTAGTAGATTTGGTCAACAAAGCAAAAACACTAGAAATAGTTTAACTAGTACCTCTAGACATTACTCTTCCTAATTTTTTTGAAAATGAATTAATTAGTTTGTAGTAATCCATAGCTATAGCCATAGACTCTATATTATCTGAATCAGTTTCAGTTGATATAGAGTTTTTTATTTCTTCAATTATTTTGTCAACAAGATGCCAACGTAGCGTCAATATTGTTTCTGATACATATTGACTAATGGATTCGTTTTTGGTTTTTGGAAAAATATTCTGACCTTCCCAATTGTGCAAAAACAATCGTTCATCTTCCATTAATATATCGGTTACTTCTTGAGCAAATTCGGGTTGCAAATGCATTAAATACTGCTCAATATTAAAGTTTTCATTTTGATGAAAATAAGAGATTAAATTATTAAATATATCTCGAAATAGAGGATTAGCCAACTCTACTTCATCTTCTTGTAAACTCAAAAATATTCTTTGATATACTTTGTATTCTTTCTTTTCGGTTACATGCTCTATTTCTCCTTCTTCATTTGATTTTAAAAGTACATCTTCAAATTCCTCTGTTTTATTTCCGTATAACAATAGAATTTCAATTATTTTTCGTTCTAAACCATAAAGTATGTCTATTTTTTCGACCTGAATTACAGTTTCATTTTTAACGACTTCAAATGCTTTTTGCTCTTGTTTTTGTTTTTTTCCAAGATCTGAAATGTCTTTTTGTACCATTTGAGACAAGGTACTCACCAAAACTTGCTCAGAAATATCCATGATACGTGAACATTCTTGAATATAAATTTCTCTTTGAATTCTATCCGGAATTTTTGAGATACTCAAGACCATATCTCTAATTAAATCAGCTTTCTTAATAGGATCATTTTTAGCATCATGCATCAAAAGCGAGGCTTTGAACTGGATAAAATCTTTAGCGTTCCCGTCTAAATAAGCAACCAGCTCTTCATAAGGTGTTTTTTTGGCAAAACTATCTGGATCTTCACCATCGGGAAATGCACATACTTTGACATTCATGCCTTCCTCAAGAATCAAATCTATTCCTCGAATCGAAGCTCTAAGTCCTGCGGCATCACCATCAAAAAGAACCGTAATGTTTTTTGTTAATCGATTAATTAATCGAATTTGGTCAGGTGTCAATGCCGTTCCAGAGGAAGCAACCACGTTTTCTATTCCCGCTTGATTAAACTGGATTACATCAGTATAGCCTTCAACCAAATAACAATTATTTTGTTTGGCAATAGCTTGTTTGGCCTGAAAAATCCCATACAAAACTTTACTTTTATGATAAATTTCGCTTTCAGGCGAATTGAGGTATTTAGCCGCTTTTTTATCATTGCCTAATATTCTTCCTCCAAAACCTAAAATTCTGCCTGACATACTTTGTATCGGAAACATAACTCTCCCTTTGAAACGGTCAAAAGGCCTGTCTCCTTTAGGAATTGTTAATCCAGTACTTTCTAGAAATTCTAATTTATAGCCTTTTCCCAAGGCTTCTTTAGTAAAAGCATCCCAAGTTTCGGGAGAATAACCAAGGGCAAATTTCTTTATGGTTTCCGTTGTAAAACCTCGTTCTTTGAAATAAGAAAGCCCAATAGCCATACCTTCTTCGGCATGTAAAAGGGTATTATGGAAATAATCTTTGGCAAATTCAGAGACCAAATACATGCTTTCGCGAACATCGGTAATGGCCTTTTCTTCATCAGACTGAACAGTCTCTTCAATTTCGATATTGTATTTTTTTGCCAAATATCGAATGGCTTCTGGATAGGTGAAATGAGAATGTTCCATTAAGAATGCCACCGAATTCCCTCCTTTTCCTGAACTAAAGTCTTTCCAAATTCCTTTGGCTGGCGAAACCATAAAAGAGGGTGAACGCTCGTCTGAAAACGGACTTAACCCTTTAAAATTGCTTCCTGCGCGTTTTAATTGTACAAAATCACCAATTACCTCCTCAACGCGAGCAGTTTCGAAAACGGTATCTATAGTGGCTTTTGAAATCAATTTTTATTGGGAATTTAGTCTTATGAAAGATGGTAAAAATACGGAATTCAAAACAAAAAAATTATGAAATCAACAAACTATTTTTTTCTTTCGATAACATAATTTACCATCAAAATCAAAGCATCTTTAAACTCGGATTTTGGATAATTATTTAGAAGTAAAAGTGCTTCTTGCTGAAATTGCTCCATTTTTTGTTCGGCATATAGCAACCCATTTTTGCCTTTCACAAAAGCAATAACTTCCTTTACTCGTTTTTTATCTTTATTGTAATTTTTGATGGAATTGATGAGCCAAGATTTCTCTTTTGAAGTACAATTATTTAAAACGTGAATCAGCGGCAAAGTCATTTTTTGCTCCTTAATATCTATTCCTGTAGGTTTACCAATAGCTTCTTCAGTATAATCGAATAAATCATCTTTAATTTGAAAAGCCATACCGATAAGTTCACCAAATTTTCGCATATTTTCGACCTGAACCTCATCTTCAATAACCGATTTTGCTCCAAGAGCACAACATGAAGCAATTAAAGTTGCTGTCTTTTTTTGGATAATTTCGTAATAAACGTCTTCGGTAATGTCTAGCCTTCGGGCTTTTTCGATTTGCAATAATTCACCTTCGCTCATTTCACGAACGGCAACAGATATAATCCGAAGCAGATCGAAATCACCATTATCAATAGAAAGCAACAATCCTTTTGAAAGCAAATAATCGCCAACTAAAACCGCAATTTTATTTTTCCAAAGCGCATTGATGGAGAAAAAACCTCTTCTTCGATTACTGTCATCTACTATATCATCATGGACTAAAGTAGCGGTATGAATTAGCTCGATTACACAAGCACCGCGATAGGTTCTTTCGTTTACAAATCCTGCGGAGACCATTTTTGCTGTCAAAAAAACAAACATCGGACGCATTTGTTTTCCTTTTCGATTGACAATATAATAAGTAATTCTATTTAACAATGCCACCTGTGAAGTCATAGAGTTAAAGAACTTTTTTTCAAAAAGTTCCATCTCATTAACGATGGGCTGTTTTATTTTAGAGGTTGTATTCATTTGGGATTCAAAGATACCATTTTCGAATAAAAAAACGGCATCTATTTTGGGTTAGTCGAAGCGATTTTAGCATGTTACATTCAATTCTCACTTTCATAATTCCATTAAAAAGCATCATTATAACCATCATACTAAAAATTCTTTTGGCTCGTTATGGCTCATAGATCGTTCATCGATTTTAGCTTAAAAAAAATCTTCATTTTTTTGCGTAAATTAATATCCCAATTAAACCATTTATTTATTAGAGAGTCTAAAAACTTTAACCTTAAAATATTTATATCATGAAAACCAAATTTTTATTATTTGTATCCTTATTATCCATCTCTTTTTTTATGGGTTGTTCTTCTGAAGAAACTACTAAAACAGAAGACACTTTAGCAGCTTCTAAAACAATTACAGCAGATGATGCCGTAGCCAATTCTGAAATTGATGCTACAGTAGATGATGTTTCCTTAATTGTTGAAGACCAATTTTCTGTTCAACAAAGTTCAGCATCTAAAACAATTGAACCAGTAAAAAGCATTCTACCTCCTTGCGCTACAATCACAACGGTGGCGGGAACTGATACTTTTACAAAAACCATCGATTTTGGAACAGATGGTTGTACAATGCCAAATGGGAATGTGTTAAAAGGAAAAATTATTATTAGTTTTTCTAAAAATTTCACTAATCCTACAAAAACCATTACCTACGCTTTAGAAGGTTTTTATCATAATGGCAGACTTATTGAAGGCAGTAAAACTATTACTCATGAAATGAAGAGTACTGAATTATTAGCCACGGTACATCCTGTAACAACACATTCGATTGATGTGAAAATAACATTACCTGACGGAAAAGTATACACAAGAATTGGAACACGTGTTAGAGAAATGACCGAAGGGTTTGCTACTGTTGGCAACTGGGAAGACAATGTTTTCTTAGTTTGGGGATACGATATTACAACTTTTCCTAATGGTTCAAAATATACTAGTATCATAAAAACACCACTGCGATTTACTGCTATTTGCAAAATACCATTCCCTGTTAGCGGCGTTATTGAAATCACTAAAAATGACGAAATAGCCACTTTAGATTACGGAAACGGTGATTGCAATAATTTGGCAACTATTACTACTGGCGGAGTTACCAAAGAAATTGAACTTAAGAGAAATAAAATGTAAACTTTAATAGATAAAAAAAGAGGCTTTCGCCTCTTTTTTTATGCTTCTTTATTGGCTAATTGACCGCAAGCGGCATCAATGTCTTTACCACGACTTCGACGAACTTTTACTACAATTCCAGTTATCTCAAGTGCTTTGATGTATGCGTTGATTGATTCTTCGGATGCTTGTTGAAACTCACCGTCATCAATAGGATTGTATTCGATTAGATTGACTTTGCAAGGCACGTATTTACAGAATTTTACTAAGGCATCGATAGAGGCTTTGTCATCATTAATCCCTTTCCAAACCACATACTCATAAGAGATTTTAGATTTTGTTTTTCTATACCAATATTCAAGAGATTCTCTCAATTCCGATAATGGAAAATTAGCACTAAAAGGCATAATTTTAGACCGAATTTCATCTATCGCAGAATGTAATGAAACGGCTAATTTGAATTTCACCTCATCGTCTGCTAGTTTTTTTATCATTTTTGGCACTCCCGATGTCGATACCATAATACGCTTTGGAGACATTCCCAAACCTTCGTTTGAGGTTATCATTTCGATGGCTTTCAACACATTATTATAATTCATAAGTGGTTCGCCCATTCCCATAAAAACAATATTCGACAAAGGGTGATTGTAATACAAACGACTTTCTTTGTCTATGGCAATTACTTGATCGTAAATTTCGGCAGGTTCCAAGTTTCTCATTCTTTTTAGTCGGGCTGTAGCACAAAAATTACAATCTAAACTACAGCCTACTTGACTCGAAACACAAGCCGTTGTTCTAGTATTTGTAGGTATTAATACACTTTCAACCACCAAACCATCATGCAAACGAACAGCATTTTTTACGGTACCGTCTTCACTGCGTTGCATCGTATCTACCTTGATATGATTAATAACAAAGTGATTTTCGAGTATGGAACGTGTTTCTTTTGAAACATTGGTCATATCCTCAAAATGATGTGCGCCTTTGCTCCACAACCATTCATATACTTGATTGCCACGAAAGGCTTTGTCTCCATTTGATACAAAAAAATCTCGTAACTGGTCTTTTGATAAGGATCGTATGTCTTTTTTTTCCATTATTGTGCAAAGTTAATTACAATTTTGAATTTATTGATTTTTTCTAGTCATCAAATTATATTTTGTAACTTTGTTTTTGTAAAATCAAAAGGTATGAGACTTCCAGAATTAAAACAGAAAATTCACAATCAAATAGAAAGTGCTGATGAACGGTTATTGACTATCGTTTCCTCGGTTTTTGACAGTTATTTAACTGATGATAAGCTAGTTAAAATTAATGAAAACAATCTTGCTGAACCAATTGTTGCTTACGATATAGCGGGAAAACCTTTAACGTTAAAACAATATAATCAGGAAATCGACAAAGCACTTGACGATTTTGAAAATGGAAGATTTATTTCACACGAAGCACTTTTAGAAGAAATTAAAGGTTGGAGAAGTGAAATTTAAAGTCAAATGGTCTAATCGTGCAAAAAATGAATTAAAAAGACTTAATAATGTTATTTCAAATGCTAAACTTGATGAAATTTCTATTGCTCCTGAGCAAATTGTTTTTCCTGAACAATTTCAAATTGATGAATACAGAAAAGATTGTAGAAGAATAATTGAAGGCAATTACAAAATCTTGTATCAATTTAAAAATAATGAAATTAGAATTGTTAAAATTTTAAATTCACTTCACGACCCAATAAAAAGTTTAGTTTAATGCATTTCATTTCCCAAGAATTAGAAGATTATATTGCCAATCACTCGCAAAACGAGCCTGAATTACTAAAGGCTTTAGACAAAGAAACCTATCAGAAAATTTTGTTGCCTCGAATGTTAAGTGGGCATTTTCAAGGGCGGGTTTTAAGTATGTTGTCTAAACTAATTCGTCCATTGCATATTCTCGAAATCGGCACTTATACAGGCTATTCGGCTTTGTGTTTGTGCGAGGGTATGCAAGAAAACGGAACGCTTCACACGATAGACATTAAAGAAGAGTTAGTAGATTTTCAGCGAAAATACTTTGACAAATCACCTTGGAAAAATCAAATCGTGCAACATCTAGGCGAGGCCATTGATATTATCCCTACACTTGACACGAAATTTGATTTGGTTTTTATTGATGCCGACAAAGAAAACTACATCAACTATTTTGAACTCATCCTTCCAAAAATGAATAAAGGAGGCATTATTCTTTCGGATAATGTGTTGTGGAGCGGCAAAGTTTTAGAACCATTACAACCCAATGATTGGAGTACAAAAATATTATTGGATTACAATCAATTATTAAAAAATGATACTAGAATTGAAACTGTTTTATTACCCATCCGAGATGGATTAACGGTTTCGAGAGTTATTTAGCTTTAATACGACTAAGAAAATAGTCATATCCTTTGTAGAAAATAGCTCCGTAAATACCTCCAAAAAGATAGCCTGTCAAAATATCAGTTGGGTAATGAACCCCTAAATATATTCGGCTGTAAGCAAAAATCAAGGGATACAAAAAAATAAGATAACTATATTGATAATGCTTTTTAAGTAGTAGAAACAAAAAAGTCATCGTAGCCATAGAATTTGCGGCGTGTCCTGAAAAGAAACTAAAGGTATTTGATTGATGTACTATCCTAATTATATCTTTTATTTCTGGATTATTACAGGGTCTAATCCGCTTGAAGGTCTCCTTGAAAAACTCGACTGATTCGTTACAAACCAGTAATAATAGTGCAATAAAAACGATAACAATACCAAGGTTTTTTATGCCTATTTTTTTATAAATTAAATATCCTAATAACACAAAAAAAGGAGTCCAATAGACTTGTTTTGTGATGATTAGCCAAAGACTATCAAATGTGGGAGAGCCTAAACTGTTAAGAAAAACAAACAGTTGGGTATCTAAGGTTACTATTTTTTCAAACATTATTTTTTACGTTTAATAGCTCCTAAACCATCTACTATTTCCTCAGTCACTTGATTAATTTGCTTGGTAGTCTCTTTCAATAAGTTATTTGAAGCTGTGCCTATTTCTGACTTATCTGAGGTAAAATTACCTACAATAGATTTTTTTGTTTCATCAATTTCTGAAGTAATATTTTGTGTAAAATCGGTTATGCTTTTTGAATCAAAACCATTGGATTCTACTCCTTTTTGGATTTCACTTTTAATATCGTTGGTCGCATTTTTTATCTGCGCCATGGCTTTCCCCATGGTTCTGGCGATTTCAGGTACTTTATCAGAACCAAAAAGCATCAAAATAACAAATAATATGAAAATTAATTCACCTCCGCCTATTCCGAACATAATCTTGTTTTTTTTTAAGATTGTAAAGTTACAAAGATGTGCCTAAATAGATACTGGATTTACATCAAAAAAATAATTATTATTCTAAATACAAATTTTATAGAATCAATTATTTGTAAAGTAAGAAAAAAAGATAACAGCAAAAATTAATGTTAAAATTTTCAATGTTAAAAGTATTACTATTACATTTGCGTAAAATATTTTCAAAATGAAAGAAATCTTATCAACACTAAAAATACAAGTCAACAATAAAATTTATGTCAAAGATCCCGAAACATCGGTTTTGGGCAAAAAAATTATTGAAAAAAGTATTTTGCTAATTCACGAAATTGGGTTTGAAGAATTTACTTTTAAGAAATTAGGTGATTTAATTGGTTCCAACGAGAGTTCGATTTACCGATATTTCGAAAACAAACACAAATTATTAGTGTATTTATCTTCTTGGTATTGGAGTTGGATGGAATACCGATTGGTTTTTGCGACCAACAATATTGCAGATCCATTCGATAAATTAAAAAAAGCAATTACAATTGTGACCGAAAAAATAGAAGACGACTTTAGTACTGATTATATCAATGAATCTATTTTGAACACTATAATTATTCAAGAGTTTACCAAATCGCTTCACACGAAAGAAGTAGATGACGAAAACAGAGAAGGCTATTTTTTAATCTACAAAAGACTAATTAACAGGATTATAGAAATGGTTCATGACGTCAATTCGGACTATCCTTATGCTAAAAGTTTAGTTTCATCAATTGTAGAAGGGTCTTTGCATCAACATTTTTTGATGAATCATCTTACTACAATTACCAATTGTAATAACGAAAAAAAACCTACTGATTTCTATCTCGACTTAATTTCAACTTTACTAAAAGAACAAATATGAGCCCCTTAAAACGATTTTATAATCTATTACTTCTTGACAAAAAGGATGTATTGCAACTATTTTTTTATGCCATTTTTGCTGGATTAATAAGTCTTTCGTTGCCCTTAGGTATCCAAGCAATTATCAACTTTATACAATCAGGGAGAGTGAGCGTTTCATGGATTGTTTTGGTAATTCTGGTAGTTATTGGGGTGGCACTTGTTGGTATTTTATCCATGATGCAACTTCGAATCACCGAAAATCTACAACAAAAAATATTTATTAGATCCTCATTTGAATTTGCAGGAAGGATGCCAAGAATAAAATTTGAAGAACTATACGGTACTTATCCTCCAGAATTAGCCAATCGCTTTTTTGATACGATGTCCATACAAAAAGGAAGCTCAAAACTGCTAATTGATTTTTCAGCAGCACTACTTCAAATTGTTTTTGGTGTTATTTTACTATCCTTATACCATCCTTATTTTATAGTATTTGGTTTTATGCTCTTGATTTTACTATATTATATCTTTAAATTTTCATACAATCCAGGTTTAGAAACCAGTTTGTTTGAATCAAAATACAAGTATAAAGTAGCCGCATGGTTGCAAGAAATGGCTCGGAATAATTTTAGTTTTAGAAATGAGCTAAATTACGATTATGCCCTTCAAAAAAACGATTCGCTAGTTACTGATTATCTCAAATATCGCGAAAAACATTTTAACGTAATCAAAAGACAATTTTTACAGTTAATTATTTTCAAAGTACTAATTTCAGCTAGTTTATTGAGCATTGGTGGGTATTTAGTATTATCACAAGAAATGAATATTGGTCAATTTGTGGCCGCAGAAATTATTATATTATTAGTAATTGGTTCGGTAGAAAAGATAATTTTAGGTCTTGAAACTTTTTATGATGTATTAACTTCAGTTGAAAAAATTGGATTAATCACTGATATGAAACTAGAAGAAGAAACAAAAGAAGAGTACAACAATTGCTATTCAAATATTACCTTAGAAGTAGATAACGTATCCTTTAAATTTCCAGATTCAAAAAACGCAACAATCAAAAAGGTTAACATCAAAATAGAACAGTCTGAAAAAATAGTTATTGATGGTGCAAACGGGTCTGGAAAAACTACGCTATTGCGATTATTATCGGGCTTAATTCAACCAACAGCTGGCTATTTTTACATCAATGATGATACTTTTCAAAAAATTGATTTGAAACAATATCGCTCTCAAATAGGAAGTGTAATTTATGGCGAAACCCCTTTTGAAGGTAGTATTATAGACAACATTACTTTCAAAGATACAAATGTGAGTCAAGAAAACATTAAATGGGCAATAGAAGCTGTACAGCTATCCAACTTTATAAAAACACTTCCTAATGGATTAGACACCATCATTTTTCCTCAAGGCAGACAGTTATCGTCATCGGATGCAAAGAAAATTCTTTTGGCTAGAAGCATTATTCGCAAGCCTAAAGTATTATTTTATGAAGACCCCACAGATACAATGGACGAGAAAGTAGCTAATGATATTATTGATTTCTTAACTGCTCCAGAAAACAAATGGACTGTGATTGTTTCCTCTAATAATCCGTATTGGAAAACAAAGTGTAGTCGAAATATAATAATGGAAAAGGGACAAATTATTTTTGATTCTAAAAATTAAATTACAATGCTAAATATATCCGAAAACAAAAGTCAATATTCTAAAAATTTAAGCCGTTTTCAAACCGTAAAAAATTTGGAGAATAGACCTCATTATAGAATATTAAATAAAATTATAGCCATCGTTTCGGTCTTTGGTTTGATTGCACTTTTTCTGCCATGGACACAAAACATTTCAGGATCAGGAGCGGTCACAACCTTAAAACCCAATCAAAGACCCCAAACCATACAAAGTGTAATCTCTGGTCGAATAGAAAAATGGTTCGTTAAAGAAGGTGACTTTGTCAAAAAAGGAGATACTATCATGTTTATTTCGGAGATTAAAGAGGAATATTTAGATCCGAACTTAGTCGAAAATGCTAAAAATCAAATGAATGCTAAAAAACTAGCATTAGAATCTTATGGATCAAAAGTAAATGTGTTGTCGACCCAAATTCAATCCATTGAGAACGAACAAAAACTTAAGATTGAACAAGCCTTTAATAAAATAAAGCAGTCTGCATTGAAAATCAAAAGCGATTCTATAGACCTAGTTGCAGTTAAAACACAGTTAAAAATTGCAAACACCCAATTTAATCGTGCCAGTCAATTGAACAAAGAAGGACTTAAACCCATGACTGATGTCGAAGAAAAACGACTAAAATTGCAAGAAGCAGAAGCAAAAATCATAACACAAGAAAATAAAGTATTGACCAGTAAAAATGAATACATCAATGCGAAAGTAGAGATAAACAGAATCAATGCCGAATACGCAGAGAAAATTTCGAAAGCCAAAAGTGATCAATTTACAGCCTTAAGTAATCAATTTGACACCGAAGCACAAGTTAATAAACTAAAAAATCAATACGCTAATTATAGTATTCGAGATGGTTTATACTACATAAAAGCGGCACAAAATGGATACGTAAATAGAGCCATTCAAGCAGGTATTGGCGAAACCATCAAAGAGGGAACGCCTATCGCTACCATCATGCCATCAACTTATGATATCGCCGTTGAGACTTTTGTTAATCCTGTTGATTTACCTTTAATAAAAAAAGGCGAAAAAATAAGAGTTTGGTTTGACGGATGGCCCACTATTGTTTTTTCGGGTTGGCCTGAAATGTCTTATGGTACTTTCGGAGGGCAGATAATGGCAATCGAAAATTTTATAAGTGACAACGGAAAATTTAGAGTATTAATTGCTCCCGATCCTCAAGAAGACAAATGGCCATCCCAATTAAGAGTAGGCTCTGGTGCTCAAACTATTGCCTTACTAAACACCGTTCCTGTATGGTTTGAAATTTGGCGAGTTTTAAACGGATTTCCTCCAGATTATTATAAAACATCCCAAAAATATTCAAAAGAAACTAAAGAGAAAAAATAATGAAATATATAATTTTTACCTTTTTAATTCTGAGTTTTGTTGGTCATTCACAAATAAACAAAGTGGATATCAAAAAAGATATTGACAAAGAATTTACATTCAATGAATACTTAGGCTATGTAAAAAAATTTCATCCATTAGTTAAAACTGCCAATCTAGAAATTAGTATAGCTCAAGCCAATTTGATGATAGCACGGGGGGGCTTTGACCCGAAAATTGAAGTTGATTTCAATCAGAAACAATTCAAAAATCAAGAATATTATTCCATTTTGAATAGTAGCTTTAAAATACCAACTTGGTATGGAGTTGAAATAAAAGCCGGATTTGACAGCAACGAAGGAGCATATCTAAACCCTGAAAATAACATACCAAATCAAGGCTTAACTTCATTAGGAATAAGCGTTCCGCTAGGACAAGGGCTTTTTATCAATCAAAGAATGTCCGATTTGAGAAAAGCAAAAATACAGTTACAACTTAGCCAGGCCGAGAGAAAACTCGAAGCGATTAAAGTTTTGTATGATGCTGCTATTGCCTATTTTAATTGGAAAAAAAATTACAACGAAGTGCAGTTGTATCAAAAATACAGTACCAATGCACAAATACGTTTCAAAGGAATTAAGGAGTTAATTAATCAAGGCGACAAACCCGCTATTGATAGCATTGAAGCTGGAATAATTGTCAAAAACAGATTGTTAAGCCTCGAAGATTCACAGTTAAAATTGAACAAAGCCAAACTGGAGCTTTCGAATTTTATTTGGATAGAAAACACTATTCCTGTAGAACTTTCAGATATTCTTATTCCAGAAGAAAAACTTGACAAAACTATCCAAGAAACCTTAAAGACTAACGATTTATTGAATGCAGATTTTTCGATAACCAAGCATCCAAAAATAAATTCATTAGAGCGAAAAATAGAAATACTTACCGTTGACAAAAAGTTAAAAGCCAATATGCTTTTGCCAAAAATTGATGTTGGATATTCTTATTTATCTGATCCACGCTATTTTGATAATTACCAATTTAATGATTATAAAGTAGATTTAGATTTTAATTTTCCGCTTTTTTTAAGAAAAGAAAGAGGAAGCCTAAAACTCGCTAAATTTAAAATTCAAGAAACTGAATTTGCGCTTAGTTTAGAAAAAGTACAATTGACCAACAAGATAAACGCCCAAAAAATAGAAATCGAATCCCTCACAAAACAGCGCAATTTAATCAACGGATTGGTAAATGATAACAACACCATGCTAGAATCAGAAGAGCGACTGTTTACTTTTGGCGAAAGTTCCTTGTTTTTAATAAATACTCGCGAGAATAATCTTGTTTCGACTCAATTAGCATCGATAGCCCTTGAAAATCGATTCTATATTTCCAATTCAGAGCTTTTTAAAATAATGGCTAATCCAGATTAAATCATTAAAAATTGTATTTTTGCGTCCACAAAATTAAATTATGATTATCCAAAAAACTCGTGAAGAAATAGAATTAATGCGCGAAAGTGCCTTAATCGTTTCAAAAACACTAGGAATGATTGCTTCCGAAATTAAAGAAGGAGTCACCACATTACACTTAGATAAACTAGCCGAAGAATTTATAAGAGATCACGGAGCTGTACCTAGTTTTCTTGGACTGTATGGTTTTCCGAATTCCCTTTGCATGAGTCCAAATGCGCAAGTAGTGCACGGCATTCCAAACAATGAACCGCTAAAAAATGGCGATGTGATTTCGGTAGATTGTGGTGCATTTAAAAACGGCTATCACGGCGATCATGCCTATTCTTTCGAAATTGGTGAAGTAGCACCCGAAACCAAAAGATTATTGCAAGTTACCAAAGAATCTTTATATGTTGGCATTCGAGAATTCAAATTAGGAAACCGTGTGGAAGATGTGGGAAATGCAATCCAAAAATATACCGAAAGCCATGGTTATGGTGTGGTTCGTGAGCTTGTAGGTCACGGCTTGGGCAAAAAAATGCACGAAGATCCCGAAATGCCCAACTATGGAAAACGAGGTCGAGGAAAACTTTTTATCAACGGAATGGTAGTGGCTATTGAACCCATGATTAATATGGGAACCAAAAATATAAAACAACTCAAAGACGGCTGGACTATTCTTACTGCCGACGGAAAACCATCTGCTCATTTTGAACACGATGTAGCACTAATCGATGGTAAACCAGAGATTTTATCCACATTTGCTTATGTTTATAAAGCTTTGGGAATTGTGAGTAATGAGGAAGATGAGTTTAGGAGAGTGCCATTAGTGATATAATGTTTAACACGAATTTCATAAAGAATAGACTTTACAGCTAAGTTGAAAAAAATAACTACTTTTATAAAAAAATAGTACAATGAGACTAAAACTTCAAAATATTGGAATTATTGAAGAAGCCGATATTAATGTTGATGGAATTACTTTAATTGCAGGTCAAAATGACTCTGGAAAAAGTACCGTTGGAAAGGTTTTATACGCCTTAATTAGAGGGGTAAATCTTGATGAGGATAGTTTTAACGCTTCAAAGAATGAATTTGTAAAAAATAGAATTAGAGATGTAAGGAATCTTTTGTTAAGAACAAAATCAGCAAATGAAGAAGACGAAAGGATTCAATCTGAATTTATTTCTAAATTTTTAGAAAACAGAGATTCTTTCTTTGTGAGGTTTAATTTTAGAATAAACTCTGAAAACGTTGAAATAGTAGACTATCTTTTCTCTGAACTTGATAACATTCGAAATCTTTATGATGACTTTTCAAACCAATCTGTAAAAAACCAACTTTTTGTTTTTCTTGATGATATATTAAGACGAATTAACATTAACATTGATTCTGATGAAGTACTACATTATGAATTAGAATCTTTTTTTGAAAATGAATTTGGAAACCAAATACAGAATAAATTCACATCCAATTCTTCTTCTTTCATTGAAATTTCAGGAATAAATAGTAAAAAAATTACTTTTGAAGAACAACCAATATTTGATGGTTTTAATTCAAAAACTAATTTTTATTATGACAATGTTTATTTTATAGAATCCCCTATAAAACTTGAAGACAGGAATTTAATGCGATTTACTAACGTTCTTCGAGATAAAAATCAACATTTAAACAGTAAAATATTCCAACCGAAAAAAGAACAAGACATTTTTTCTGATACTAATATTGATTTTGAAAAACTAAATAAAATAATTTCAGAAATTATTAAAGGAGAATTTCAAATTAATACTAAAAATGTTTTAATCTTTAAAAAACAAGAAATTGAATTTGAATTAAACAATGTTGCAACAGGAATTAAAAGTTTTGGAGTTCTACAAATGCTATTGCAAAAAGGTCTTTTAAACTCTAATACTTTATTAATTATTGACGAACCAGAAGTTCATTTACATCCAACTTGGCAGGTAAAATATGCTGAAATTTTAGTGAGATTATCTAAAGAATTTGCAATTCCTATAGTTTTAACTTCACATAGTCCTTATTTCATAGAGGCTTTAGAAGGTTATTCCAAAAAATATCAATATCAAGATTTAACAAATTTTTATTTTACAGAGAAAAATGAAGATGGTTTATCGTCTAAAATTATTGATGTAACGAAAAACATCTCACCTATTTTGAGTTCTATCTCTGAAGCTTTTTATACAATTCAAGACTTGAATGATGAGAATTAATGATATAGAACAATTTTTCGAGGGTAATGTTCGTAAAAAATCATTAACTGACATTTCATACGATAAAGAAAATAAAATTTCGGTGGTTTCATCCGTTAAAGAAGTTTTTGATTTTGACACTATAGTTGATGATAGTGATAAAAACGAAGGTACAAAAGAAAAGCTAAAGACTTCTGATACCATTTACTTTAAAGATGGAAAAATCATATTTGTAGAATTCAAAAGAGGTAGGATTTCTGAAACGGATTTTAGACTAAAAGCAACAGAATCAATTATCTCCTTTTATAGTTACATATTCGACAAAGGTTTTAAAGAAAACTTGTGTTTCCCGAGTGATTTATTTCAAATTTATGTAGTTTATGATAAGAGAAATACATCTCTTGCAGGTCGACTTCCTTTCTTCAGGAATACCGAGAGAAAACTTCAAATAAAATACAAACATTTTTTCTCTAAATACCAAGTAATTGACAACGATAAATTCCAAAGGCTTTTTAAAATATAAATGAAAAAACTCTTTAAACTAATCCTCAATACCATTCCTCGACCAATACTCATTCGTTTGAGTTACTTGGCACGACCAATCATCGCTTTTTTACTAAAAGGAGATAAATATATCGATCCAATCGACGGTAAAGGCTTCAGAATGTTTTTGCCTTATGGTTATGGTACACAACGAAATAATGTATTGTCGCCAAGTACACTTTCACTCGAAAGACATCGATTATTATGGTTGTATTTGAATAATGAAACCGACTTTTTTACTTCTAAAACAAAAAAGAAAGTACTTCATTTTGCCCCAGAACAAGCCTTTTACAAACGTTTTCGAAACCAAAAAAATCTAGATTACACTACAACCGATTTGTTTTCACCGTTGGCTGATGTGAAAGCTGATATTTGTAATTTGCCTTTTGAGGATAATCAATATGATATTATTCTTTGCAATCACGTTTTAGAACACATCCCCGACGATACCAAAGCGATGCAAGAATTATACAGGATTTTGAAACCTAGCGGCATGGCGATTCTTCAAATTCCTCAGGATTTGAAAAGAGAAGTAACTTTTGCAGACGATACTATTATAGATCAGAAAGAACGTGCTGCAATTTTTGGACAATACGATCATGTTAGAATTTATGGTCGAGATTATTTTGACAAACTGCGAAGTATAGGTTTTACTGTAGTTGAAGAAAATTACACTAATAAAATTGCTCCTGAACTTGTTGAGAAATACTGCTTGGCTCTAGGAGAAATTATTCCAGTTTGTTTTAAATAAAGAAAACAAATTTAATTTTATCCTAACAACAGCAAAATATAATTTGCTACATTTACGTTCTAACTTTTTTTAAACTATGCTAGTTTCTTACCTACGAAATAT
>JANMZS010000172.1:0-33737 GCA_031383535.1 Flavobacterium sp. | reverse complement strand
TAATTTCATTATCAATAAAATGAAAAATGATAATGTATTATGAAATTACCAGTTAGTAATTTCATTATCAATAAAATGAAAAATGATAATGTATTATGAAAAATGTAAATGAAAATATAGAATTAAAAGAAAAAATTGCTTTTTTAAAAAACAAACAGACAGAAGATTTTATAATTTTAAAACAGCAATATGATCTTACAGTTGATAGTTTTAAACCTATGAATTTAATCAAATCTGCTACTCAATATTTTATTTCATCTCCCGATTTAAAATCAAATTTAATAAGCGGAGCTATTGGTTTAGGAACTAATTATTTGACTAAAAACATATTAAATGAAAATTCTGTAAACCCCGTAAAACGAGTTTTAGGGAAAGTTTTGAAATTTGGATTAAAAAAATTTGTTGGAAAAAGCAGACAAAAATCTGAGGATATAAATTGAAGCCCTTTATTTCAATAATCAAAAAACCGATTCGTAAAGTTTCGGTTTTTTTGTTTAAAATTGACTATCTATAATCAACCAAAACGGGCTTGGAAATTTCAAAACCTTGCAGTCCAAAATCAGAAGTTGAAATAGCATTGGTTTTAAAAACCGATTGGGCATCTTGGGTGTTGGTGTAAAATGAAAGCGAGAACTGAAATGAATTAAAAACTAGATAATCATTACTGATAATTACGCCCAAACTAATTTGGGAATAGAGTTTACTTTGTTTAAATCCTATATCTTTTTGACCTAGCATTCCAGCGGTATAACTGAAATACGGATTCAGTCGAAAACCAAAAACACGCCATGGTGAATACCCTTGGGTTTGAAAGTTTACCAGTATTTTTTTGCTTCCAAACAAAGTTTCACTATTAAAACCATTAATACCAGCTTCACCATTTAAGGTTAACTTATCCGTATTTGAATCTAATCTATTATTTCCAATAATTAATTGTGGTTTTATAAACTGACGAAATTTCCATTTCCCAATTTCTTGTAAATTTGTAAAATAAACCAATTTTAAACTCGATGTGCTTTGGCTGGTTTTTCCCGCATTTACAAATGTACCATATTCTAAATTACCACTTAAATATCCAAATTCAAAATAACTACCAATGGCAACTCTTGCCCCAGCATAAAATTGATATTTATTGTATTTTTTTTGATAACCAGTCGTTAGATTATAGACAAATCCTGAAGCAACATCCTCAGTAACATTAAAATCAAAAATATATTTGTCTTGAGTAAATTTTCTAGATGAAATTCCTAAACTGACTAGATATAGTTTTTCGGTTGAATAAATTGTTAAACTATCAGCATTAACATAAGGTTTATAAATGAAATTTTTATTAAAATACCGAGCACTTGTTATAAAGTTGGTGCCCCGATTGTATTCTGAATTTCCTTTGAAAATTTGATAAGAATGTCCAGCCCAGTAATCCTGAAAATTATATTTAGCATTCTGAATTTCTTTAATTTGATTGACATCTAAAGCTATTATTTTATCCAAATTTTGTCCAAGGGCTAAACCAGCACCCCAACGAGCATAAGGGGAATAAAAAGGGCGTTCTATATTTATTGATTTTGCAAAATTACCATCTACATCAATGTCATAAACCAATCGACAATTGATAAAAGTATTGAGAATACTTGGAATTGAGTAGCTTGTACTATAGCCATTCTGTTGACTCGTGAGGCTTTTGGTATAAGAATTTATAAATTGATGACCTGTGCCAAGAAAGTTTTTATCAGTCAAATAAAATTTAGATTTTGAGGTAGAGATAGAAAAATCTGGAACCAAACTCCAGGAATCTAAAACCCGAATAGTTACATCAACCGAATCAAGTGCAACCAATTCGAAATCAGTAGTGATACTGCTTATAAATCGTTGGCTACGTATTAGTCTTTCAGATTCTCTAATCAACAGCGAATCTAAAGGTCTGTTTTTATGAAATAAAAGTAAATTTCTAACTGCAAAATTCTTTGTTTTTGGATGCAGTATATTTCCAGTTTTAGCTAAAAAATTTTTTGGGGTTTTCGTAGAATCGACATCTGAATATCCAAATGGATCTAAAGTTTTGATTTTTATATTTCTAATTATTTTGCCTTCATACCTCGCATAATTTGGTCTTTTTATTCTATGATACTTTTTTTTTATAACTTTTTGTTTGGCAACTGGTTCAAATATGAGCTTGTGTATAAATTGAGTAAACTTTCTTTTTTTAGAATATTTTTCAATTTTGCGATATACTTTCGAGGAATCTTTCTTTACAGGAATTTCTTGTGCAAACGAAAGTTGACAACTACAAATTATTAAAAAAATTAATATCCACTTTTGTTTTAAAATCATTGGATAAAATTACCATTTAAATTCTCAATTCCCTAAATAAGTGGTAATTATACAATTTTAATTCTTGTATATATCCCCTTTTAATTTTTATTTTCACTACTAACACGTTTTTATACCATTCGTTATTATAAAATAGTCCTATTTTCAGTTCGAGCGCAGTCGAGAACCATTATGACATCTCGACTGCGCTCGATGTGGCAAAAAACAATTGGACTATAATGAACTATTTAATGGTATTACAACACTCTAATTTTAATTTAAAAAAAAATTAAAATACGTATTTGATTAATTAAAAATACTTATATTTGCTACCTAGTACTTAATTAATACCTTATGATTAAAGTTATAGTAGTCGGAAACGGCATGGTAGGATATAAATTTTGCGAAAAATTCATATCAAAATCTGGGCATGAAAATTATCAAATTACGGTTTTTGGCGAAGAACCGAGACGCGCTTATGATCGTGTGCATTTGAGCGAATACTTTGGTGGCAAGTCTGCTGACGACTTATCTATGAGTACTTTGTCATGGTATGAAGAAAATAATATTACGCTTAATACCTCCGAGTTAATTACCGATATTAATAGAGAGCATAAAACCATACATACTCATTTAGAAAAAATTCACTCCTACGACTACTTAGTTTTAGCAACAGGTTCGGCTGCGTTTGTACCACCTATAGAAGGGGTAGATAAAGAAGGTGTTTTTGTATACAGAACTATCGAAGATCTTGATGCTATAATGGGGTATGCCAAAAAAATCAAAAGAAATGGCTCCACCGAAGCAGCAGTTCTTGGTGGTGGATTGTTAGGATTAGAAGCCGCTAAAGCAGTATATGATTTAGGATTAAACCCACATGTGGTAGAATTTGCCCCTCGATTGATGCCAAGACAACTCGACAAAGGAGCGAGTGATATGTTACAATCCAAAATCGAAGAACTTAATATCAGCATTCACCTTAACAAATCAACCCAATATATTGCTGGCGAAGATGCTATAACAGGAATGATGTTCGAAGGAGAAAAACTGCTAAAAGTAGATATGCTAGTCATTTCGGCAGGAATAAAACCTCGTGACGAACTAGGTCGAGTTTCTGGACTGGAAGTCGGCGTACGAGGAGGAATTGTAGTAAACAACAAGATGCAATCTTCTGATCCTTTTATATATGCTATAGGAGAAGTAGCACTATACAATCACATGATTTATGGTCTGGTTGCCCCTGGATATGAAATGGCAGATGTAGCAGCTGAGCAGATTCTTGGAAATGCAAAAACCATGCGAGAAACCATTGATATGTCTACACAACTCAAATTGATTGGGGTTGAAGTAGCTAGTTTTGGAGATCCATTTATAGAAAATGATACCGTAACCGCTATTGTTTACGAAAATAAATTCAGTGGAATATACAAAAGAATCAATGTGACCAAAGATGGCAAAACATTATTGGGAGGAATTCTTGTAGGCGATTCTAGCGATTATAATTCTTTATTTCAGATATATAGCAACGCTATGGCGTTGCCTAAAAATCCAGAAGATTTGATTTTGGGTTCTCGTGGTGGCGAATTTACAGCAATGGGTGCGAATGATTTGCCAGATACAGCTGTAATTTGTTCTTGCGAAAATGTAACTAAAGGAGCTCTTTGTTGTTCTATTACTGATGGAACTTGTGAAACTTTATCCGATGTAGTAAAACTGACCAAAGCCACTACAGGCTGCGGAGGTTGCAAACCGATGGTGGTAGATATCGTAAAGGCTACTCAAAAATCCTTAGGAAAAGAAGTTAAAGATGTCATTTGTGAGCATTTTGCCTATAACAGACAAGAGCTATTTGACATCATAAAAATAAATAAATTCACTAATCACAATGAAGTATTAGGCGTGGTCGGAAAAGGGGATGGATGCGAAATATGTAAACCTGTTTTATCTTCTATTTTTTCGAGTATTTACAATGACACTGCTAATAAACACGTCACTGCACAAGATTCTAATGATCGTTTCTTAGCTAACATTCAACGAAACGGAACGTACTCTGTAGTACCGAGAATGGCAGGTGGAGAAGTTACCGCCGAAAAATTAATAGTGATGGGTCAAGTGGCGCAAAAATATAATTTGTATACCAAAATAACTGGCGCACAAAGAGTTGACTTATTTGGAGCCGAATTAAATGACCTACCCGCTATTTGGAAAACACTAATTGACAATGGCTTTGAAAGCGGTCACGCTTATGGAAAATCCTTGAGAGCTGTAAAAAGCTGTGTCGGAAATGCTTGGTGTCGCTACGGAATGGACGACAGCACCACTTTTGCGATTGAGCTTGAAAATCGCTATAGAGGGATTCGTTCTCCCCATAAATTAAAAGGGGGTGTTTCGGCTTGTATCAGAGAATGCGCCGAGGCTCGAGGGAAAGATTTTGGAGTAATCGCTGTTGAAGGAGGCTGGAATTTGTACATCTGCGGAAATGGTGGTGCCAACCCAAAACACGCCGTTTTATTAGCAGAACAAATAGACAAGGAAACCGTTTTGAAATATATGGATCGCTTTTTAATGTTTTATATTAGAACCGCTGGTCCATTGGTTAGAACATCTACTTGGTTAGAAAAATTAGATGGCGGATTAGATTATCTCAAAGAAGTAATTATCAACGACAGCTTAGGCATTGTTCAAACGCTAGAAGAAGAAATGCAAGGCTTAGTAGATACATTCGAATGTGAATGGAAACAAGTAATTGAAAATCCTGAATTGATGAAACGTTTTAATCACTTCACTAATTCAGATGATAGAGATGATACTTTAGAGTACATTCCATTAAGAGAACAAAAAATGCCGAGGGCGTGGTAAAGCCCACACAACCCTCCCAAAGGGAGGGCTAAAAAAACATAAAAGAATTTAATATAGTAAACAAGACCTCAAAAGTTTTTAAAACCTTTGAGGTTAAACAAAAGGAAATCTATATTAATTTCAAGATTACAACTAAATGACAAGCAATCATTAAACTTGATTTTATAACAAATAACTATCTACTCCGTTTTACTCCCTCCCTTTGGGAGGGTTGGGGTGGGCTAATAATTTTTTCATGGAAGAAATATTAAATCAATACGAAACTGTAAACTTAGAAGATGTAAAAGTTTGGTTCAATGCCGGAAAAATATCCGATTTTCCTAGCAATGGAGGCGGTTGTATTAAATATAAAAACAAGCAAATAGCTGTCATTCAGTTTGACCGTAGAAACGAGTGGTATGCTTGTCAGAATTTATGTCCTCATAAAATGGAAATGGTATTATCAAGAGGGATGATTGGTTCTATGGATGATATCCCCAAAATTGCCTGTCCGCTTCACAAAAAAACTTTTTCGCTTATCGATGGTTCCAATCTAAGCGGAGATGATTTAAAAATAGCAACCTATCCTGTAAAAATTGAAGGTGATGAAGTATTCGTTGGCTTTTTAGAATAATTATGTATATTTGAAAATATTCTTTTTCAAATGACAACAACCCCTTTCCAGAAAGCAATTGCTTGGATAGATGCGGAAAACGCACAAGATCCAAACCACGAAATATACCAAAATCAAACCTTTTCTAAGGAATTATTGTACTCTAATCGAATGTATGAAAAGCTCATGAATTTTGAGCCAAATGCTTCGGAAGAAATCCAAATTGCGGCAAAAGCACAACATATTTGTCGTTGGAAAATCACACGTGAGTCCTACCCTATGGATCGTGTGGGCTATTTAAAATGGCGTGAAGATTTGAAAAAATTTCACGCAAAAACTACTGCTTCCATTCTAGAAAAAGCAGGCTATTCTGAAATATTTACAGCTCGTGTTTCTTTTCTTATCGAAAAAAAACTTCTTAAAAAAGATGTTGAAACTCAACTTATCGAAGATGTAATTTGCTTGGTTTTTTTAGAATATTACTTAGAGTCTTTTGTTCAAAAACACGATAAAGAAAAACTTAAAAATATCATTTTAAAAACTTGGAATAAAATGTCTGAAAAAGGGCATGAAGCAGCTTTGAAAATTAATTATAGCTCCGAAAATCTTGAATTAATTAAAGAATCGCTTGGTTTGTAATTCAATATAGCTATGGAAAACAACGATAATTCTACCGTTGAAAAAGTTTCATTTAGAAACCTTAGGCGACTCTATATTTTTGCCTTATTGACTATTGCTTTAACTGTTTTGTTAAGCCAACTCATAGTACAATACAATCTGAATAGTCAGCTGAGTGATTCAAAAATCATAAACATTTCTGGAAAACAGCGAATGTTGAGTCAGAAAATAACGAAGGAAGTTTTAATCTTAAATTTCGTTACGGATAAAGAAAAAAGAAAAAAAGAAATTGCAAAAATTAATGAAAGTATCAATTTATGGAAATTTAACCATAATGCTCTTGAAAATGGAAATGATAGCCTACGTTTTCCAAAAGAAAAAAGCGTCACTGTTTCGAAATTATATATTGAAATAAAACCCCATTTTAATAAAATAATAAATGCTTCAACCCGATTATTGAAAAACATTGAAGCCAATAAAAATGAGGTTGAAAATAAAAAATTAGTAGAAATAATTCTTGAAAACGAAAGCCTGTTTCTTCTAAAAATGAATCAGATTGTTAGTGAATATGACAATGAGGCATTACAAAAAGTGACGCTACAAAGCAAAACCGAATATGCCATTTTGATATTTACCCTTTTGGTTTTATTATTAGAATTTCTATTTATATTTAAACCTACAAACAAAAAAGTAGAGATACTTTTTGCTTCCCTGTTATCTTCTGAAAAGAAAGCATTAAAATTAGCACGTGACACTGAAATTATAAGCGAGATAAAAGAAAACTCTGTTAAGGAATTAAAATCTCTCAATTATGCTATGGAAAATACGCTGCTTTATTGTCGAGTAGCACCAGATGGCACTATGATACACATGGGTGATAAATTTTCTAAACTACTACAATACAATCCGTTCCTTACTGACAAAATATTTTCACATGCACTAACACCCGTTGAAAAAGAACAAGCTTTGATTGAGCGAATCTTTATTGAAAAGCAACGCATGGGATGGCATGGTGAAATCAATATCACAGGAAGAGATGGCAATGCTATTTGGTTAGACATGTCAATGGTGCCAGTAACCATTAAAAAAGAAGAAAATGAATTGTTAATAATTTGTTTTGATATTACGGAGCGCAAAAATGCAGAAAAAGAGGTGGAACGCTTGAATGTTGAAAATATTGATGATAAAATCAATCAGCAAAAAGTGATTTCGAGTAAAATTGTAGAGAACCAAGAAAACGAGCAAAACCGAATTGCAAAAGAAATTCATGATGGCATTGGTCAAATGCTTACTGGATTAAAATTTAGTCTCGAAAGTATCAATCTGGATGATAAAGAAAAATCGGCTCAAAAAATTGAATATTTGAAAATACTGGCTTTAGATATTATCAAAGGGGTTCGAACAGCAACTTTCAACCTAATGCCCCCTGAGCTAAGTGATCATGGAATTGTATCTGCCTTGGCAAAACTAGCTCAGGAATTATCAAAATTAACTGGAAAAAATGTGCTGTTTTACAATAAAACGGATTTCAATTATCGATTGGATTCTTTAATTGAAGTAAATATTTACCGACTAACACAAGAAGCTATCAATAACGCCATTAAATACGCCGATTCCACTCATATCATAGTACAACTTTCTCACAGTGATAAATTATTAAGCATTACTATAGATGATAACGGAAAAGGTTTTGACATTAATAATGCCGAGAAAAAACGAAATAGTGAATCCGGTATGGGATTACTATTTATGAAAGAAAGAATACAATATATAAACGGTCGCGTTTTTATAAACTCTATACCTGATGAAGGAACTAGAATTACATTTAACATCCCAATTGAATAAATGAATTATAATCAATTCATAAATATTCTATAATGAAATTTGATATTCTAAATTAAAAATACGTATATTAGCCTACCTATTAGGTTTATTTACGTAATGTTTCAGTATAAAATTAAGTACAGTTTATGAGTAACACTATTCGAGTTGTCCTAGCAGATGATCATGTATTTGTTAGAGATGGTATCAAATTTTTATTAGAAAATGAATCTAATATAGAAGTAGTTGGCGAGGCCATCGACGGTGCAGATGCAATAAAAGTTGTAGCTGAATTAAACCCTGACTTGTTAATTCTAGATATTCGAATGCCTAACTTAACTGGCATTGAAGTGGTTGAAAAACTTAGAAGCGAAGGAAGATTACTTAAAATCGTAATGTTATCCATGCACGAATCAGAAGAATATGTATTAAAATCCATAAAAGCTGGAGCTGACGGATACCTACTAAAAGGGTCTAGTAAAGAAGAATTTCTTAAGGCAGTTCATACGGTTTCAAATGGAGGTAAGTATTTTAGTGGTGATATTTCATCAATATTAATAAACCAACTAAGCAATTCTAATGTAGTTATTGACAGCAAGAAAGGAATTGAGGAAGAACTTTTAATTACCAAAAGAGAAAAAGAAATTCTAACCCTTTTATTAGCTGGAAAAGGCAATAAAGAAATTGCCGATTCATTAGATATTAGTAAAAGAACCGCCGAAGTTCACCGCTTTAATTTAATGAAAAAATTAAAAGTAAAAAACCTAATGGAGCTCTCCAATAAAGCCACAGAGTTTTCATTGATTTAAAATCAAATCCAAAACACTATTTTTCAGTTAAAATTTACGCAAACAACCATTCTACGTAAAAATACTTATTTTTTTTAAAAACCTGCGTTTTAGCAGTTTTTTACCCAATAAAAGCGATTATTTTTGTCCCGTTTACTAAGTACCACACTAATAAACAGTGTTAATACTTAGTTTGAAACAGTTCAAAACAATTAATCTAAAAAAAAATGAGTTCAATTTCAAAAAATCAACCGCTTACTAGTTTAAACATTTTTAAAGGAAAAGGCGTTCAAATGCGCACCTTTCACATTACTTGGCTAACCTTTTTCTTTTGCTTTTTTGCATGGTTTGGTATGTCATCACTTATGCCAATTGCAAAAGAACAATTACATTTAACCAAAGATCAATTGGGGAATATTCAAATCGCCTCTGTTTCTGCAACTATTATCGCTCGATTATTAATAGGGCGTTTTGTAGATAAATTTGGACCAAGATTGGTATATACTTGGCTATTAGTAATTTGCTCTTTACCCGTATTGTTAATTGGTACTTCACAGTCTTATGAGAGTTTCTTACTTTTTAGATTGGCTATTGGTGCAATAGGAGCTTCATTTGTAATCACACAATTTCACACTTCGGTTATGTTTGCTCCATCAATTAAAGGAACTGCTAATGCCACAGCAGGTGGTTTCGGAAATGCAGGTGCTGGATTAGCAAATATAACAATGCCTATTATAGCTGCTGGATTTGTAGGATTGGGAGTTTGTACTCATGAAGATAGCTGGAGATACGCTATGATAGTGCCGGGAATATTACTGCTAGTATTTGCATTTTTATACTTAAAGTACACTAAGGATTTACCGAATGGGAATTATAAAGAACTTGGGATTTCAAATGAAAATAAAGAGAACACCTTTATGATAGCCGTAAAAGATTATCGCACTTGGGTACTAACAATAGCTTATGCTGCTTGTTTTGGTGTTGAAATTACTATTGATAATTTTGCTCCTATTTATTTTACAGATACTTTTGGAGCAAGCCTTAAAACAGCAGGAATCTGTGCGGGAATTTTTGGTATGATTAATATTTTTGCCAGACCATTGGGTGGAATTGTTGCCGACAAGGTGGGAAAAATATATGGTTTTTCAGGTAAAAATTTATTACTAGCACTACTTCTTATTCTTGAAGGCGTTGGAATTATTTTCTTTGGTTTATCTAATCAATTAGGACTTGCCATCTTCTTAATGTTTCTGTTTGGGATGAGTTTAAAAATGGCAAATGGAGCAACATACAGCCTTGTACCGTTCATAAACCCAAAAGCAGTAGGAAGTGTTGCAGGAATTGTAGGAGCAGGTGGAAATATTGGTGCAATGTTAATTGCTTTTCTGTTCAAAGCAAAAGCCGTCAAATTTACAAAGGATGTTATTGACGAATCGGGGGTGTCTCAAACCAAAGAATTAATTGATTATACAAATGCCTTTTATACCTTAGGAATAATTATTCTTATCACTGGAATTATTGTTTTAGCAGTAAAATTATTAATTAAAAACGATGAAGAAACTCAACAAGTTTTGAGTTAAAATTAAAAATTTAATATACAATTTATATAGCCTTTGATTCACTCAAAGGCTATTTTTTTTTTAATACTTAAAATTAAAAACAAATCATACTGATTAACCTTCAAAAGTAATTTTACTACAAAAACAATTTTGTTTAACTTTTATTGCAATTTATTAAACAAAAAAAAGTACCTTTATAGTCTAATTGTAAAAAAATTAAAAAAATGGCTACCAAAAAATCGTCCATAACAAGAGACAAAATAGTGTCGATGTACATGAATTACCGATTAGAACATCACGACAAACCTAAATCAGTATATCTTTTTGCTAAAACAAATGGTTTTGACGAATCAGAGTTCTATACCTTTTTTGGCACTTTAGAAAGTGTAGAAAAAGAAGTATTCAAAAGTTTTTTAGAAAAAACAGTCGATATGATTCAGAAAGACAAAAACTACGAAACCTACGATATGAAGAGTAAAATGTTGAGTTTCTATTTTACGTTTTTTGAGTTGTTATCCGCCAACAGAAGCTATGTTGCAATGAGTTTGAAAGAACACCAAAACCAACTCAAAAACCTGATGCAACTTTCTAACGTTAGAGTAGGATTCAAAAATTTTGTAGCCGAAATTATTACGGATGAAGTACGAACTCAAAACGAAAGATTTCAGAATTTCCAAGAAAAAACAATTCAGGAAACAGCTTGGATTCAATTTTTGTTGACTATGAAATTTTGGCTTGATGATGAATCTGCCGCTTTTGAAAAAACAGATATTTATATTGAAAAATCAGTGAAAGCAACATTCGAATTAATGAATATTGCCCCCTTAGATAGCTTAATCGATTTTGGAAAATTTATTTTCAAAGAAAAAATATATGCCAGATAATGAAAACCATAGACTACATACCTACATCAAAAATTGAAAGAGCCACAAAACTAGTGCAGACTGGAGCTAAAGTTGGCGTGAATTACATAAAATATTACGGCGAAAAGATGGTAAACCCAACAATGACCCGTGATAAACTTAATGAAGATAACGCCGAAGATATTTATGATGGATTAAAAAGCTTAAAAGGAAGTGCTTTGAAAGTAGCGCAAATGTTGAGTATGGACAAAAGTTTTTTACCTCAAGCTTATGTAGAAAAGTTTTCGTTGTCGCAGTTCTCTGTTCCACCAATTTCAGCTCCCTTAGTTTTAAAAACTTTTAAAGCAAATTTCGGAAAAACACCTTATGAATTGTTCGATGAGTTTGATGCCTTTTCGGTCAATGCCGCTAGTATTGGTCAAGTTCATTTGGCATCAAAAGATAAAAAAAAATTAGCTGTAAAAATTCAATATCCAGGTGTTGCTAACAGTATTTCTTCTGATTTGGCTTTGGTTAAACCAATCGCCATTCGAATGTTTAATCTTCAAGGCAAAGATTCTGATAAATATTTCAAAGAAGTAGAAGACAAATTGATTGAAGAAACCAACTATTTATTAGAACTCAAACAAAGTCAGGAAGTCGTTAAAGCTTGCCAAAAAATTGAAAATTTAGTTTTTCCAAATTACTATCCAAACTATTCTTCTGATAAAATTATCACCATGGATTGGATGATTGGAGTCCATTTGTCTGAATTTACAAAAACAAACACCAATCAAGAAGTTGCAAATAAAGTAGGTCAAGCACTTTGGGATTTTTATATGTTTCAAATTCATATTCTAAGAAAAGTACATGCTGACCCACATCCAGGAAACTTTTTGGTAAATCCAGAAAACCAATTGGTAGCATTAGATTTTGGTTGTATGAAACAGATTCCTAATGAATTCTATATTCCTTATTTTGAACTAATTAACAAGGAAATCATTGATAACAAACAATTATTTAAAGAAAAATTATTCGAATTAGAAATACTAAGAGTAGATGATTCAGAAGAAGAAATCGACTATTTTACTTCTATGTTTTATGATTTATTATCGCTTTTTACCAAGCCCTTTCAAACAGAAACATTTGATTTTTCGGATGAATCCTTTTTTGAAAACATTGCCCAATTAGGCGAACGTTTTGCTAATGATACCAATCTTAGAAAAATGAATGGCAATCGGGGTTCAAAACATTTTATCTACATCAACAGAACCTTTTTTGGATTATACAATTTAATGTTTGATCTAAAAGCCAAAATTGTGGTCAATGAATATTTAAAATATTAGCATTGAAAAACGAACTTACCGACATTGAGAAAGACCGAATTATAGAAATGGCTTGGGAAGACCGAACAACTTTCGATTCTATTTTGTTGCAATTTGGATTAAAAGAACAAGAAGTGATTGACTTGATGCGAATCGAAATGAAACCTTCCAGTTTTAGAATGTGGAGAGAAAGAGTACAAGGTCGAAAAACAAAACATGAAAAATTGAGAGGGTTTAGAGAAGGTAGATTTAAATGCACTATGCAAAGACAAATCAACAATAACAAAATTTCAAAAAGATAGATTAAATGAAAAATATAGTAATCATAGGGGGTAGCAAAGGCATTGGAAGTGCTATTTTGTTACAGCAACTTGAAAACAATCGAGTGTACAACATCAGTAGAAATACTCCAAATCTTTCACACCCTAATTTAATTCATCACTCATTAGATATTTTAAAAGATACGCTGCCCGATATAGAAAATATTGACACCTTAATTTACTGCCCTGGATCCATTAATTTAAAACCCATTGGTAGTTTGAGTATTGACGACTTTAGAAATGATTTTGAGATTAATGTTATTGGTGCAGTAAAAGCAATACAAAAATACTTGCCTGTTCTAAAAAAAGGTATTAACCCATCCATTATTTTATTTAGTACCGTTGCAACAAAACTAGGAATGCCATTTCATGCTAGTATCGCTAGTGCAAAAGCAGGTGTAGAAGGTTTGGTTAAATCACTTGGCGCAGAATTAGCTTCGGTTGTTCGCATCAATGCTATTGCTCCAACTATTACTGATACCACATTAGCTGCTGGTATTTTGAGAAATGACCGAATGAGAGAAAACATGGTAGATCGCCACCCAATGAAGGGCTATTTAAAACCAGAAGAAGTAGCAAGTATGGCAAACTATTTAATTTCAGATCATGCTCGTTCTATATCAGGACAAGTTTTTGAGATGGATTATGGGATTGTAAGTTTTAAAATATAAAATAATAATTACAGATGATAAAAGAAATAGCTGGTTACCAAAGAGTTGAGCAATATGATGAAGAAGCAACGGAAGTATTGGCAAATAATTATAGAGCAATAATAGATAATTTAGGTGAAGACATTCATAGAGAAGGTTTAGAAAAAACACCCGAAAGAGTAGCCAAAGCAATGCAATTCTTAACACACGGCTATGGGCTAGACCCACTAGAAATATTAAAATCGGCTTTGTTTACTGAAGATCATAAACAAATGATTGTAGTTAAGGATATTGAGGTTTATTCGATGTGTGAACACCACATGTTACCGTTTTTTGGCAAAGCACACGTTGCCTATATACCAAACGGGAAAATCGTTGGATTGAGCAAAATACCTAGAATTGTAGATGCCTATGCCCGAAGAATGCAAGTGCAAGAACGCCTGACCGATCAAATCAAAGATTGCATTCAAAAAGCATTAAACCCGCTGGGAGTTGCAGTTGTTATCGAAGCGCAACACATGTGCATGCAAATGCGAGGCATTCAGAAACAAAATTCGGTTACTACAACTTCGTCTTTTACTGGAGCTTTCGAAAAAGATAAAACTAGAAAAGAATTCATCAGTCTAGTTTCTAACAAACTGAGTTAGACGAAACCACCTTAATAAAAAAGCTATGAAAATTCTACTAACAGGAGCTACAGGTTATATTGGCAAACGCCTATTGCCTGTTTTGGTCAATCATGGTCACGATATAGTTTGTTGTGTTAGAGATAAAAATAGGTTTTATTGCCCCATTGAGTTTCGAAAAAAAGTAGAGGTAGTAGAGGTTGATTTTTTAAAAACAGACACTTTAAACGCGATTCCAACTGATATAGATGCAGCCTATTATTTGATTCATTCTATGTCGGGTTCAGACAGTAATTATGATGAATTGGAGAGCCTTTCGGCAGAAAATTTCGTCAATAGAATTGACCAAACAAATGCAAAACAGGTCATCTATTTGAGCGGTATCGTAAATGACACATCGCTATCAAAACATTTGTCTTCTAGAAAAAAAGTGGAAGATATTTTACATACAGGGAAATTTGCCATAACCACTTTGAGAGCTGGTATCATTGTAGGTTCTGGTAGTGCTTCATTCGAAATTATTCGGGATTTGGTCAACAAACTTCCGTTTATGATTGCTCCAAAATGGCTGAATACTAAATGTCAACCTATAGCAATAAACGATGTTTTAGATTTTTTATTAAAATCTCTCCGAAATCCATTTCTGTATGATAAAAGTCTTGATATTGGTGGTCCTGATGTTCTAACGTATAAAGAAATGCTTTTAGGTTTTGCAAAAGCAAAAAAATTAAAACGATGGATTTTCACAGTGCCCATAATGACCCCGAAATTATCAGCCTACTGGCTTTATTTTGTAACTTCAACTTCATACAAATTAGCATCGGCATTGGTCAGTAGTATGAAAGTTGAAGTGATTTGCAAAGACAATGAAATCAATGATTTTTTTGGAACAATCCCCATGTCCTATGAACAAGCCATATCAAGGGCTTTGATAAAAGTAAAGGAAGATAATGTTACTTCGAGTTGGAAAGATTCATTAATTAGTGGTCGCTTGAATACTAATATTTCTGATTTTTTAAAGGTTCCTAAAAAAGATTGTTATATCGACAGACGAAAAAAAGAAATAAAAAACAAGAAATTTACACTCGAAAGAATATGGTCTATTGGCGGAGAAACTGGTTGGTATTATGGAGACTGGCTATGGAATTTAAGGGGGTTTATAGACCAACTATTTGGCGGTGTCGGTTCTAGAAGAGGTCGAACCAATAAACACGATATCCATTCCGGAGATGCACTCGATTTTTGGCGCGTTTTATATGCCAATAAAGATGAGGGTAAACTAATTTTGTATGCCGAAATGAAATTGCCAGGAGAAGCTTGGCTTGAATTCAAAATCATAAACAATACCTTATATCAAGCAGCAACATTCAAGCCCAATGGAATTTGGGGAAAACTATATTGGTATTCTGTTTTGCCCTTTCACGGATTTATTTTCAATGGGATGTTGAATAAATTGATTCGATAGTTATTTTGAATTACGCTCAATGTAGACCTCTATAAAATCCGAATTAAATTCATAATTTAGCGAATGAAAACAAATTTCGAAAAAATTATGAAAAATAAGTATGTAGATTTTATTTCTGACGAACACTTTTTAAATTGTGTAGCCAATCTTCACGCCGCCTACTTAAAAGCTAAAAACAACATTACAAAAAAGAATTTTCACACCAATAAAGTTGATACTATAAAGTTAACTTTTGATGCAAAATTTAATGATATTGACGAAGAAAGTTTAATTCAAGCTGAAATATTAAGACAAATTGACAAATCTATAAACAATTCTATTGGAACTTTTCACGAGCAAATATTGGGTGGAATAAGAGGCTTTGAAATTGGAAATTTGAGTGGTTATGATATAAAAGCATACGATGACACTTTGTTTGCTGACATCAAAAACAAACATAATACAATGAATAGTAGTTCCGCAGAAGCACTTTTTCAAAAATTATCGAAATATGCTGATGAAAATAAAAAAGCTAAATGTTATTGGGTTCAAGTTTTAGCAAAAAGTAGTTTTTGTGAACTTTGGAAAGGAGAAATTAACAGAAAAGAATATAGTCATAGTAGAGTTTACAAAATTTCGGGAGACCAATTTTACGCTTTACTTTCAGGAAAAGAAAACGCACTTTTCCAACTATATAAAAATCTTCCAATTGCAGTTAAGGATTATCTTAATTCTGTTGAAAAAAGTCAATCTGTAAAAGAAAATTCTGCATTGGATGAAATAAAAGCTGAAACAAAAACTTCAAAAAGAACAATTTTAGATCAAATAACTTTTGAAAATTACAACTACTATTTAGGTTTTGACAAATTATAATAGCTATTCAAAAACTTAATAATTGAATAACCGACTTCGCTTCCTAAATTAACAGGGACTGCATTTCCAATCTGCTTATATTGTTGCGCAACAGAACCTTCAAATTTCCAATCGTCAGGAAAAGTTTGTATTCTCGCATATTCTCGAATCGTAAACGGTCGAGTTTCTTCGGGATGACATCTTTCCGTTTGTTTTTGTGCCGGACTGCAAGTTAATGTTAAACAAGGTTCGTCCCAACCTATTCTTCGTGCAATTCCAGTTTTTCCGCCGCCAAGATGAAAACTACCTCCCATAAACTCCTTTTGAATATCTAATGGCAAATCTCGCCAATACCCCTTTTGAGGAACTAAATCTAAAACATCAATTTTGCTTTTTGGATATTTTGAACCTTCAGATTCTGGAACATTACAATCAAATAATTCTCCTTTTTTCAAAGCATCTTTTAAATTATAAATTTTCTTATAAGGCTTTGGATATTCATAATTTACATCAATATCCTTTCTAATGCCTACTAAAATCAGTCGTTCTCTTTTTTGAGGCACATTAAAATTAATAGCTTTTAAAACTTGAACTGGAACAACATTGTAACCTATTTCATCCAAAATAGAAATCATTCCTTGAAGCGTTTTACCATTTTCGTGACTTAATAAACCACGAACATTCTCACCAATACAAATTGGAGGATTTACTTCCTTTACAACTCTTGCAAACTCATAAAACAAAGTTCCTCTAGCATCGGCTAAACCTAATTTTTTTCCAGCATAACTAAACGCTTGACAAGGAAATCCACCTGTTACAACATCAACTTTGTTTTTAAATTCTGTAAAATTAAAAGATTTGATATCGCCTTCTAAAACATTCCAATTCGGGCGATTTTTTCTCAAAGTATTACAAGCCCATTTGTCAATTTCATTTAAAGCAACACATTTTAAACCCGCTTTCTCCATTCCAACAGCCAAACCACCAGCTCCAGCAAAAAGTTCCAAAACGGTATATTCATTATGAGGTTCAACATAATTTGAAACTGTATCTTGAATAGTTGAATCCAAAAAATCTGAAAATAAAGTATCAACATCAGATTTTCTGTAAACTCTGTAATTACTCACTGGTTCACGCACAGCAGATAATTTACCTTCTTTATCCCAACGTCTTAAAGTTTCTTTACTTTTACCAATGTATTCAGAAGTTTCCGAAAGCGTCATATATTCATTCATAACCAAATTATTTAACCTTACACAATGGTTACAAATTTAAAAGAAAAAACAGAATAAACAAGCTAAAGAAAAAAACATTAGATTAAAATTTCACTTGTTACTGAAATTTAAGGCTTTTGAGAATGTTGAATAGATTGATTCGGTAATCACTTCAAAATCCCCGCCTTATACGTTGCAATCGCTCTATCTCTTGCAAAAGCATGATCTATCATAGGTTGTCCATATCCTAAATCGAATTCTGGAATCCATTTTCGGATATAAATTCCTTTTTCGTCGAATTTTTGCAGTTGGATTTCGGGATTAAAAACCCTGAAATAAGGTGCAGCATCACAACCTGTTCCTGCTGCCCATTGCCAATTTCCTACATTGGCAGACAAATCGAAGTCTAATAACTTTTCGGCAAAATAGGCTTCTCCCCATTGCCAGTTAATCAATAAATGCTTGCACAGAAAACTCGCCACCACCATTCGAACTCTATTGTGCATATAACCCGTTTCGTTTAGTTCTCTCATTCCAGCATCAACCATCGGATAACCTGTAGTTCCTGAACACCAGCGTTTAAAATCTTCCTCGTTATTCAGCCACTGAATGCCATCATAAGCCGATTTAAAATTATGAGTAACCACCTTTGGAAAACTAAATAAAATTTGCATAAAAAATTCTCTCCAGATCAGCTCACTCAAAAAAACATCGTTTTTTTTATAAGCCCAGTTCACTAATTTTCGAATGCTTACCGTCCCGAAACGCAAATGTGGTGAAAGATGCGTTGTGCTATCCAAAGCAGGAAAATCACGTGTTTCGTGATAATTGGTTACGTTTTTTAAATTATGTGGAATTACTTTGATGACACTTTCTTCAAATCCTATTTCTTGCAAAGTTGGAAAAATAAAGTTGTTTTCATGAAAATTAGAAAACTTACTATTGGTATCATATTCTTGAACGGGAGCTGTTAATTTGTATTGCTCTAACCACTTATTTTTATAAGGCGTATAAACGGTATACGGCAATCCATCTGCTTTTGTGATTTCTTTTTCTTCAAAAATTACTTGGTCTTTGTATGAAAAAAAAGTCGTTTTATTTATTTGTAATACATCGCAAATAGCCAAATCTCTATTGATGGCATACGGTTCATAATCTTTATTAAAAAAAACTTCCTTGACATCAAATTCCTGAAGAAGATTTTGCCATACTTCACGGGTTTTTCCTTTTTTGACCAAAATAGAACTTCCTATTGCTTGCAATTTCTGATTTATATTCAAAAGCGATTCGTGAATAAAACCTACTCTTGCATCATTTTTGGGCAACTTTTCGAGAATGTCTTCATCAAAAATAAATAAGGGAATTACTGGATATTTGGACTGTAGTGCAAAGAACAAACCTAAATTATCCTCTAATCGTAGATCTCTTCGAAACCAAAATATAGCTATTTCTTGGGTTTTCATTATTTGGAATTAAACATTTCATCTACTTTGACACAGCGGTAATCGAAAATCTGTTTCAATTTATTTTTTACCACCAACGTATTCATTATTTGCCCAATAAAACCCAATGGCAAAGCATAATGAACAACATCTGTCATTTTGGTGCCGTTTTCTGTAGCTTCAAAAAAATGTTTGTGATGCCATAAAGCATAAGGTCCAAACCGTTGTTCATCAATAAAATAACTTTTATCTTTTACAGCAGTAATTACAGTCATCCAGCTTAGCTTTAACCCAAATAATGGGGACACTTTATATTGAATAATTTGACCCGGATAAACAGATTTATTATCAAAATCCGTAATTTCAAAACCCATAGTTTCAGGAGTGATTTTTTGCAAATTTCTGGGACTGGAAAAAAACGCCCAACATTCCTCAATACTGGCATTTACGTGTTGAACGGTTTCTTTTTTGTAAACTTTCATTTTAATTTTTTTTCAAATTTTGTTATTAAAACTAAACTCATTAGTATCATACTAAAAGCATAGCCACTGTCTTCTATTGGTATTGTTCCTAATCGAATTCCTAAATTTTCATCATTATTATAAGAAACTACAGGTTCGTCAATACAACTTCCGGTGAGAATTCCGTTAACGATGGCAAAAGGAATTAATATGATTAGAAAGGTGATGAAAAAAGTATTCAAAACATTTGGAATCTTAAAAACCGTGTAAGTCAAAAGCAACACTAAAACGCTGTAATTAACTACCGTGTACCATTTATCATAATGAAGTATTATTATTGGCAAAAGCAACATCATTAGAATCCAATAAATCATTCGCACTGTTTTGTCTGACAAAAAAACAGTAGGATAAAAATAATGAAAGGCAAAGTGAATAAAAATACTAGAATACGGAATACAAATAAAAAACAGCCATTCCTCAATAGGCAATTCAAAAAATTCTATTCCTGAATGATAACGGGGATTGAAACTCCAAACACCCATTTTAGTAAAAAAAATATCCCAAATGATGAAAAATATGGCTGTTGTAATTATAGCTGCAAAAACAGATTTCCACCTTTTTATATACCTCATCCTACTTTCGAAACTATACAAAAATGGAATTAGGAAGGAAGCTATATTTAAAAAAAGATACAGCGACATATTAAATTTTAAAATATTTGAAAGGCACAAACAGCATCCCAAAACACTCGCCATCTTCCTTGCCCAAATGCTTGTGATGCACTTTATGCCCTTTTCGTAGCGCTATCAAATACTTATTTTTGGTGTTTTTAAATAATTTTAATCGTTGATGAATGATAATATCATGCACAATAAAATAACAAAGCCCATAGAACATAATCCCTAAACCAATAAAAAACTTATAGTTTATGCCGCCTTCCACTCCATAATAAAAGAGTAAAATACTCGGAATGGCAAAAATCACAAAAAACAAATCATTTCGCTCGAAAATATGAGCGTATTTGGGTTGGTGATGATCGGCGTGTAAATACCACAAAAAACCGTGCATAACAAATTTATGAGTGCACCAAGTGATACATTCCATTAGTAAAAATGTGCCTAAGAAAATAAAAAAGAATACCATTGGAAATTATGTGTTAATTTGACAATAAATATTTTAGACTAATTTGAGCTTATAAAAAACGAAGGATCTTATTAGCAATCCAAATTTACTATAATTTGAGACGCGAATTCTTGTGATTCCGATTTTGTTACAGGGTGTTTTTTCCAATTTTCTCAAAAGTTTTTTATAATAAACAAATGCTGTATAAACCCCAAATTTTGCTTCCATAGGTAATTTTACTATTCCTTGATGCGCCATTTTAAAGTCTTCTTCTATCTCAGCAATAATACTTCTTTTAGAATTCTCGTCAAATGAATTTAAATCGAATCCTGGAAAATAATTACGGTCTAAAATTAAATTATCATCTTTTAAATCTCTCAAAAAATTAACTTTTTGAAAAGCAGAACCTAATCGCATCGCCTCGGGTTTTAGTGCTTCATATTGTTGTAGATTTCCATTTACAAAAACTTTCAGACACATTAAGCCTACTACATCGGCTGAGCCGTAAATATAATCTTCATATTCTGCCTTATTTTCGCATCCTTTTTTAACCAAATCCAACTTCATACTCTTCAGGAAAGCCTGAATTAGATCATCGTTAATGTCATACTTTTGAACTGTTTGTTGAAACGAGTTTAAAATTGGATTTAGACTGATACCCAAATGGAAAGCTTTGTAATATTCATTTTCAAATTCTTTGAGTAAACTTTCTTTATCGAATTCATGAAATGAATCCACAATTTCATCGGCAAAACGCACAAAACCATAGATACTATAAATAGCGTCCCGAATACTAGGTGAAAGCATTTTTACTGCTAGAGAAAATGAAGTGCTATAACTTTTTGTTACTAATTTACTGCATTTAAAAGAAACCTCATCAAACAACTGCTTCATATTATTGATTTTGGAATTTTTTATTAATTAAGTCCGAAACTATTTTTCCTGAAATCAAAGACGGTGGGACACCAGGTCCTGGAACTGTCAATTGTCCTGTAAAATATAAATTCTCGACTTTTTTACTAATTATTTTAGGTCTTAAAAAAGCAGTTTGTGTTAAGATATTTGCCAATCCGTAGGCGTTTCCTTTATATGAATTGTAATCGTTGACAAAATCATTGACACAAAAACTTTCTTTAAAGATAATACTTTCTGAGACTTCTTGAAAAGTTAAAATTTCAAATCTTTTAATGATATTTTGAAAATATTTTTCACGAATTTCTGGAGTATCTTCAATTCCTGGCGCAATTGGAATTAAAAAGATACCTGCTTCTGTGCCATTTGGCGCAACTGAAGCGTCTGTTTTACTTGGAAAACTGGCGTAAAAAAGCGGTTTCTCAGGCCATTTTGGATTGTCATATATGTCCTTAGCATGTACATCAAAATCGGTATCGAAAAACAAGGTATGATGCGAAACATTTTCAATTTTCTTATCAAATCCAACATAAAACAATAAAGATGATGGCGCAAATACTTTAGTATCCCAATAGTTTTCTGAATATCCTCTGTACTTTTTGTCTAGCAATGTTTCTGTATGATGATAATCGGCTCCACTCAAAACAATATCAGAATTGATGGTAATTCCATTTGAAACAACACTTTTTACAATCCCATTTTCGACATTAATTTTCTCGACGTTTTGATTGGTTTCAATTGTAACGCCTAATTCAACTGACAAAGTTACCATGGCTTTGATTACTTCATACATGCCTCCTTTGGGGTGCCATGTTCCTAAGCCAAAATCAGCATAATTCATAAAACTATAAAATGAAGGCGTATCAGATGGTTTTGCACCCAGAAACAAAACAGGAAATTCCATGATTTGTCTTAGTTTAGGACTTTTTATGTTTTTTCGAACCTTAGTTCTGATACTACTAAAAAACTGATTAACTTTTTTGATAGTTACTGGAGTTATCAATTCAGTAAATGAAACTCCAGGGCGATAAACCAAATCTTTGATTGCAACATCATAATTAAATTTGGCTCCTTTAAGAAATTCATCCAAATGAAAAGCACTTCCCTTTTCTTCTTTTTCGAAAATAGATAAAATATCCGATACATTATCAGGAATTTTAATAGAATCTAAAGAATCAAAATAAACTTCATAAGCGGGATTTAATTTTTCTAAGGAATAGTAATCAGAAGGCTTTTTGTCAAAATCAGCAAAAAACTTCTCGAATACATCAGGCATCCAATACCAAGTGGGGCCAATATCAAAAGTAAAACCATCCTTGATGAGTTGTCTTGCTCTTCCGCCAACAGTTTTGTTTTTTTCAAGAATAGTTACTTCAAAACCACTCTGAGCGAGATAACATGAAGCAGCCAAAGCTGAGAATCCAGAACCAATAATTGTGATTTTTTTTGTGATTTTCATTTGTTTAGCAAAAATAGCGAATATTTAAACAAAACTATTGAATTTGTTCGACTAAATCGGCAATAGATTTGAATATTTTTATTTTATTTTCAAATCTGACGACATCGATAAATTCAACCATTTTACCTATAAACCAAAGCTCAATAGTATCGCTCTGTAATTCTTGTATCATTTGGTTTACATAGTCATTAATAGAATCCTTATCTGGCTGTACTGTTAGATAGGAAATAAAAACAATAGATTCAAAGTGGCTTTTCAAATCTTTTAAACTTTCAATAGGAACACTTTCGCCTAGATAAATTGATTTGTATCCGTGAAGTAGGGTTTCATAATTCAAATACATGAGTCCCAATTCATGCATTTCATTCATAGGAAGAGAAAGCACAAAAACCGTATTTGTTTTTGTAGGTCTTAAAACCTGTAGTTTTTCGGTATTGATTAATAATTTTTGTTTGATTAAATAACTAATAAAATGCTCATGAGCTGGTGTTATTGTCTCCGTTTGCCATAACAACCCCATTTCTGTCATTAAGGGTATAAAGACTTCATAAAAAACTTCTTTGAATGATTTTTCGGAAAGCAATTGAGAATAGGTCGAGAAAAATAGCTCTTGATCAAAATTCATCATTGCCATTTTAAAGGCACTAATAGCATGGTTTTTAGCACTTTTTTCGGATATTATTTCCCGAACCATTACCGGAATATGCTCTTCAGGATAACTGGCTATTTTTGAAATTTTATACCCATAATCATGAAGTAATGTGATATTCAATAGTTTTTGCAAACTAACTAAATCATACAATCTGATATTAGTATTGGTGCGCATCGGTTCCAAAACTTTATATCGCTTTTCCCAGATTCGTATGGTGTGTGCTTTGATTCCCGAGAGATTCTCGAGATCTTTAATACTAAAAACACTTTTTACATCTCCTGTATTGTTTATCATTTAATCAAATTTATTAAACAAATATAAGGTGATTTTTTTAAACTTACTACTTATTTTATTAAATACTAACAGTTTCAAATTTATTTAATTTATCCAAATGCAAAATGGTCTTTGATTTATCGGGACTTCTT
The DNA here is from genome assembly GCA_031383535.1 of Flavobacterium sp. Lineage (GTDB taxonomy): Bacteria > Bacteroidota > Bacteroidia > Flavobacteriales > Flavobacteriaceae > Flavobacterium. The sequence goes on along the minus strand of JANMZS010000172.1, from coordinate 9,444 downwards.
AAAAACATTGGAATAAATTTAGCCCCACATACCACTTCATCAAATGTGTAGGAGCTACTTGTGGCAACCACGGTACTAAACATATCGTCAAAAGTTTTTACAAAAACTAAAAACTCTCCTGATAGGGTTTCAAAATCCTCTTTTTTTAAATTATATAATGGACTTTCCTCAGTAATTGGATGTACCAAAGTCCAACTCAAGCTCAGAGAATTCACTTTGGCAAACTCTAAATCTAAAGAATAAAATTTATTGGCTAATTTTCCATTTTCTTCAACACTCATTGCTAGAGTTATTTTGGCTTCGGCTTCCGTGAAATTGGTGTTTTTGTAGGGAGCCAGTCGAATCATGAATGCTGTACCATCGCCATAAGGCGCGATGAGTGCATTATGTGAAAATTTCAAATGAGCAATAGGTCTACTAAATCGACCGAAAAACAAACCTGTTGCAATAGCAAAACTGAGCAAACCTATTAATGCTTCGACCGCAGAAACAGCACTAGCCATAAATCCTGAAGGACTAATGTGTCCATACCCCACTGTTGTAAATGTTTGTGCACTAAAAAAATAGGCTTGACCAAATTGTACCCAAACTGAACCCGAAGTAGTAATTCCGTTTAGATATTCGAGTCCGATAGCAAAATAAACTAAGGCAAAAACAAAATTGATTCCGATATAAAAAAACAAAAGAATCAACAAAAACTTCCACGCTGGCATATCAAGTAAGGTGTGGTACCAACTGATTCGGCTCAAAAAAGGCAAACCAATTCTCTCTACATTGGCGGTACCGTCTTTGTTGACGAAACGCCCTCCATAACTGCTCGAATTAGTTCCATATCCTGAATTGAGAAACCCTTTTGCTTTCTTATTAATTTCGTGAAATAACACCATGAATTATAAATTTTGTGTTGGTAAAAATAACCAAAAAAAAATTCAACTATCAATCAATATTGGCAATTATAAAAGCAGCTTACTTGTTTTCAATTTTCTTTGTAATTTGCCCCCCATCATTATAAATTGTTATGAAATAAGTACCTTTTGGGTGTTTACTCCAATCCACATTCAAATCTACTGATTTTTGTTTCTTTTCAAAAATAAAATCTCCAGCAGCATTAAATACTTTGTAACCTGTCATGGGTTCATCGGCATGGATGTTAAGATTTTTACCCCCACTCCTTTTTTGCGAAAGCGTAACTTCAGAACAATCAATTACATTATTGGCAATTAAATTAACTTGATTAGAAATTATCCAACTCGAAGCTAAATTATTATCTAATGAGGTGTTTATCAATTGCAAATAGCTTCCGCCTCCATCAGCTTCAGTTGCCCAAGGAGAAGCGTCAAAATATTCAACAGAATCAATAGTATTACCAAAACCATCTGCTAAAACTATTTTTTGAGAACTATTGGATAAATTTCTTGAAAACTGACCAAAAGCTGCAATACCATATTTGGCTTGAAATGCAGTTGTATTACTAGCCAAATGAACGGTGCCTCCTGCTATTATTGTAGAATTTGCAGGAAACTGATATGATATGCCTAATTCCTTGAGATAAAAGCCCGTTAGATTGACTACCGTAGAACCTGTATTTTTAATTGAAACAAACTCTAAGCCATCGCTCAACGTAGTAGTTGTAGCTTGTGGATTATAATTGATTCTGTTGATAACGAGTGAAGGAACTATTGTTGAACTACATGCTGAAAACGAACCTAAATTGGTGGTCATCCAAGAAATTCTGTTAGACAACCATGTTTTTAAATTATTGATTTCAGTTGTTGGAAATTGAACTGGAGGATAATTAGTTGTAGTCCATCTTTGTTCTTCTCTAACTTTAGCTTCAGCAATCAACGAAACGGTTTGATCAATATATTGGGTCAAAACAGTATAATTTAAAGGTTGGCTAGGTTGGGTAAGTTGATTCCATCTTTTGGCGAGATAACATTTATACGTTGGATTATTAAATAAATCTCTCCAGAATTTAGCACCTTCATTATCCCCATTAGCAAATTGCCAAACATTATAATAACTTCGATCAAATCCCCATAAAAACAAATCATTTCCATAGGTTAAATTAAAATCCCATATTGGTCCTGCTTTCAATTTCCCGCCTCGGTCTTTGTGAAAAAAAGTACTATATTGATACGCATCTGGATTTGATGCAATTTCATTAATCAACATAAAATCAATAAACGAAGGAACATCAATCACAGAAGGAAATCCATTTGCTACACTAGCATTATTAGCACCCGCTGTGGATTCTAAATTCAAAAATTGATTGTATATGTAGGTGTTTTGTTGTGATGTGACAGCTGTTGGTTTAGGCAATTCATGAATAAAATTTGTACCCCCTGCATAAGAACTCATCGTCCAAGCTATTGGGTCGCCACCAGTATCTTTATCTGCTTTTGTAATATAGCCACCTGATAAATTAGGTTCCGTATTGTCAGTAGATGCGATTTTAACAACGTTTACTCGATTGGTACCCGATTTAATTTTTTCTTGCATTACATATAATCCCCTATAATCTCCGTTGATAACCACTTCACAATACACAGTACGAGTAGCATAATTCCCCAATTGTCTTGACAAATTATAAGACAAATAATCTCTTATCAAAGAAGGATCGAACGCTAATCCATTTAAAATCCAATCGCTTTCACTAGGCATTCCTAATATTGAAACGTTATTGTTACTAACATTATCCGTTTTTAAGGTGGTTAATGAGTATGCTTTTTTAGGCAATGCTTGTGATGAAGAACCTCTGATTTCAATACCTATTCTTCCATTATAATTGAGGTAGGCTGTCGTGTTTTGATCAGTTAAATAATTTCTGCTCCCGTCAGGTCGCTTTATGATTTTCATAGAAGATAAAATCTTGGGTTCATCTACGATTTCAAGAGGCTGACCATTTGTTCCTAAATCAGTCGTAATTATTACTATAGGTAAATTACTGTCGGTAAAGGTTTGTGCTTTGGAAGCATTCGATAACAAGAAACAAACTAGTATAAAAATATTTAGTGCTGAACGAAAATTGAAAAGAGAAAATTTTGACATTTTAAATAGATTAAATTTTTATTTTTTTTAAACCTACGAAAAAATTAGGTGAAAAAGTAATTTTGAATTTACATGCAAATAATTGAGATATTAATATTTTGTTTAAAATCAACCATATACCAATGCCTAATATTAAAACATTAGGGTTTAATAGAAATATTTGATGTGTATTTGATGTGTATTAGTAGCGTATTTTTATTAAAAATAAAGTTAATTTTTTCTCTAGTATTTTGATACCCGCACAAGAATAATTAGCTATAACAACATTTTTTGAAAAAAAAGTTGTTACCGAAAATATTTTGCAAACATAAGAAGATGTAAAAATTTGGCTATATTTGAAAAACAAAAAAGCGAAACAAAACATGCGCTTTATTAACTGATTCTGACTTTTGTCACACATATCTACCTAAAAACGGATGGCTTTGTGTTATTTTGTCATATATATACAAGTTATAGTCAATGGCAAAAAAACGGTACAATAAAACATTTAATATTAATACAAACAATTTTGACAAGCAATCAAAAAATGCAAAGAATATTACAAAGAGACATTAGGTTACAGAAAATAACAGAGTTGAAAAAATCAGAAGAAAAATTCACAGAGAGAGAGTTTTAAAATGGAAACTCTATAAAAAACGAAACCCAATAGTTTGAATTGCTTCAGGGACTAATGGGAATAAGATTAGACAAAGATAAATCAAAATTTTTAAAATACAAACAAAATTAAAAATAATGAAATATAGCGACTTTGCCAGAGTATTGACAAATGCCCGAATGAATCGTTATCTATTAGCTTGCGGTGGCAATACCCGTAAGGCAATGACGCTTTATAGAAAAAATTTACAACTAACTCAGGAGTTATTTACTGTAATTAGTTGCTTTGAAGTAGCCCTAAGAAATACTATAGATACTACAGTTAATCCTTCATTGGGAAACAACTGGTTAAGAGATGCAGCTTCCGTAGGTGGAGTATTTGACACACCAAGATGTCGTTTAACAAGAGAAAATATTAACGATACTATAAATAAACTGCACGTTTACAGTCATTATAAGTTGGTGGCAGAATTGGGCTTTGGATTTTGGCGTTTTATGTTTGCTCAAAATCAATTTAATGCTACAGGACGAATATTGTTGCGGGTATTTCCGTCAAAACCAACATCAACTCCTGCCATACAATATAATAACATTTACATATTTAACCAATTGGCTCAACTCAATGACATTAGGAACCGAATGGCACACCATGAGCCTATCTGCTTTTTACCTGGGCAACCTATAAAAGATACAACTTATGCAAGACAACATTATAATTTAATTTTGCAATTATTTCAATGGATGCAAATTGACGAAGCGGCTTTGCTGTATGGTTTAGACCATATAAATACTGTGTGTAATGAAATTGATAATTTATAAAGCAAATAATATCTGGACAATAGCATAGCTGCAAACTTAAAGAATATGTAAAAATTTGGCTATATTTGAAAAACAATAAAGTGAAACAGGACATGCGGCAAGCGACCCTTTTTTTGGGGTGTATACGGAAGCTTATTGCGGATATTTTTGAGTTATGTCGTAAGTTTGTCAAAAGTCCGGTAGAAAATAATCCCCAATGATAAAAAGAAACTATTATTCTGTTCGTACAGGAAAAATAAATCCTGATAGCAAAATTGATTTTGATGTATTAAAACAATTGTTTTTAATGTCATATAAAATTCTTGACAGAGCCGGATATTTTCAAAAATACTTTGGGATTGACTGTTCTGATGGTTACATTGAAGGACAAATTGGAGAAGAAATTGATGCTTATGTTTTCATTAATTTAAGAAAAGAAAATTTATTCCCTATTTATACCAAAATAAAAGATTATGATGAAGATGATTTTTTTGATGCTTTAGAATTTTTACACGATCATTGTTCTAAAGGTTTAAACGGATATTATCACAATTGGAATAATTGTGGCTATCATTATGATGAATTTAATGATTTGGAAGGACAAAAATATTTTAGAGAAATAATTAACCCAGTCATTAGAGATTACAAAAATGGTTTTGAAATTTCTGAAAATGGCGAAATATTAATTCTTTCAGATAACGGCCTTTCAAACTTATTTGAAGCAGATATACCAACTAATGATAAAGATAATATATCAAATAGGATAAATTCTTCTATAACAAAATTCAGAAGACATAAATCGACTTTAGATGATAGAAAAGAAGCAATTAGAGAACTAGCAGACGTTTTAGAATTCATAAGACCTGAAATAAAAAAACATTTGGATAAAAAGGATGAAAATGACATTTTTAATATTGCAAATAACTTTGGAATTAGACATCACAACGTAGACCAAAAAGTAAATTACGACAAAGCAATATGGTATAGCTGGATTTTCTATTATTATCTCGCAACATTACACGCAATATTAAGAATCACCAATAAGAAACAAAATAATTAAATAATAAATGAATACAGAAATAAATAGTATAATGGCATTAAATCAATTCAAAAGCGCAATTGTAAATAAAAAAGAATATGGTAATGATGGTTATGAATTTGAAGGACTTGTGACATATTATGCTAATGGAAAAATTGAAACAGAAATATTAGAAGTTATATTAATTTTGGGTGGTTTTGAACCATTAATTAAATTAGATGTTTATTCCAAAGGTCGAATTTTAACAAATGAAAAATATCATTTAGATTTTTACCCTAAATTTTTTCCAAATACTCAATTTGTTTTTAATGAGTTAGAAAAATCAATTACAATTATAGGTAAAAATTCTCCCAAATTAGGAAGTTATGAAGTCACAATTGTGGAAGCATAAAAACCGAACGGCCGACAGCTAATACAACGGATTTGGGAAGTTGGTTTTGTATTTGGGATGATTTGCTTCGCTGTTCGCTATCGCTCGGTTGGCAAACCCAAAAATAGGGTTTAATTTAATCCCAAACCCGATTTAGCAAGGGAACGTTTTACAGAAGTTTAAAAAAATCAGCATGAAAAATAAAATTCTATTATTAATAATTGCATTTTTAACTTTATCTAATTTTAGTTATTCTCAAAATACTGAAACAACTGAATTTAAAGCCGATAATCTAATTGGAGTATGGAATCCTATTAACAATAATGAAAATAATAATTTGTTCTTCGAAAAGAAAACCGATACTAAACATAAATATGGATTAAGTATTGAGATTCTTAAAAACGGAGAATTTTATAGTAAATACTCTGCTCCTTGTGGAAATGATTCAAAGCTGAGAACTCATAATTATAATGGAGAATGGATTCTAGATGAAAAAAATTGGATACTAATCACTTCAAAACCGATTAATGGAAATGGAACTGTTTTCAAAATTGTAGAATTAAAATCTAATAAGCTTATTCTTTCGGAAATTAAAACACAATAAGTCCAGCCACTAAACCCTCACTGGCACTCGTTTGTCTACAACTCTGGAGCTTGATTGCATCGAGTATTTACAAACGCTGGTGCAAGCGTCACGCTTGTATCTACAAACAAAAAAGCCTCGACGGGGTTTTTTTAATATACTAAACTCAAGCTTATTTGCTCCAATACATTTTTCAATTCATAGAACTGATCATCTTTTAAATCGTCAATAAACAAGATACTTTCGCCTGTTGATTTCAATTTTTATTTAAATTAAAAAGTGTTGAAATTTCCAGTATACTGTAAAAATTAATATTAATATTTCCATTACAACAGAAAAAAAAAGAGTATTTTTTCTGTTATTTAATAAATAATGCTATCTTTGTTTCATTATGTATCAAAGATTACAAATACAAACATTTACTCAATGGCTTTTTAAAGACAAAGTTCTGGTGCTTATTGGCGCTCGCAAGTAGGGAAATCAACCTTATTGAAAGAGATGCTGCAACAATTGCCTTATCCGTTTTTGAGTTTAAACGGAGAAGAATCCCATATAAAAAGACTGTTTGAAGAACCCACAGTCGAAAAACTGAGACAAATTGTGGGCGACAACAAAATTGTGCTGATAGATGAAGCTCAACAAATAAAAAACATTGGACTGTGTCTAAAAATGCTTTTTGACAACATCAAAGATGTTCAATTTATTGCTAGCGGTTCTTCGGCTCTGGAAATTGCCGACGAAATTTTTGAACCTTTGACAGGTAGGCATTTTACATTTAATTTATACCCGTTAAGTATAGAAGAAATATACACCCAAAACGGCTTCCTAAAATTCACGGAAAACCTAAATTGGCATCTCGTTTACGGAATGTATCCTGATGTTTTAAACAATAAAAATTACGCCAAAAAATACCTAAAAAGTATTGCCAACCAATATCTCTACAAAGATGTTTTGGCTTGGAAAGACATTAGGAAACCTGATTTGCTGAACAAGTTATTACAACTCTTGGCACATCAAATAGGTTGTGAAGTTTCGCTAAACGAATTGGCGACACAACTAAAAGTGAAGTCGGAAACAGTGGATAATTACATTGATTTATTAGAAAAATCGTTTGTGTTGTTTCGTTTAAGAAGTTATGCCACCAACGAAAGAAAAGAAGTTACAAAAATGCGCAAAATCTATTTTTATGATTTGGGAATTCGCAATGCCATAATTGATAATTTTTCTCCTGTAGAATTACGGAACGATGTGGGGGTGCTATGGGAAAATTTCGTGGTGATGGAAATCATAAAAGCCAACGAATATGCACAAAAAGACTACAACTACTATTTTTGGAGAACCTTGCAGCAACAAGAAGTAGATTTTATCGCTCAAGACGAACAACAAATCACGGCTTACGAAATGAAATGGGGAAACAAAGGCAAAATTACTAAAGCTTTCACCAACAGTTACCCTGATGCAAAGACGGAAATCATTACTCCCGATAACTTTTTTGAGAAGATTGTTGTTTGATAAACAAAAAAAGCCCCAACAGGGCTTTTTTAATATACTAAACTCAAGCTTATTTGCTCAAATACATTTTTCTTCGAGAGTACAATTCATAAAACTGATCGTCTTTTAAATCGTCAATAAATAAGATACTTTCGCCAGTTGATTTTATTTCAGGTCCTAATGCTTTGTTTACAATGTAGAATGACTTGCTATAATTCATATTTTAAAAATTAATAGAATAAAAATTCAGCAACCTTTTTGTCAAACCAAATAAATTCATCAAAAAAAAACATAAATCACTACAAATCAGTAAATTTATATAAAATAAATATTTATATTACCTATATTTGGTTTAAAAATATGCTAAGTAGGAAAGTTTAATCCATAATTTCCAATACAAATACATAGAGGTTAATTTTCACACCCCAACTGAATCTAGTATCCTAAAAAGATCCTAAAAAATCCACTATTAATTGGTCGTTCCTAAAGCAGGTAAGCCGAAAACTGCATTTTGAAAGAGTAGGCATAAAAACTTAATACTATGAAAAAGACTCTCATTTTTCTAATCCTTTTACTTTTTATCGTTAAAGGTTTTAGTCAGACAATTTCGAGTACAGAATTTTCTAAAGAAGATTATTTGAAAAAAAGTAAAAATCAAAAAACCACAGGCTGGATTTTACTTGGAGGCGGAGTAGCTATGGCAGTGATTGGAGCAGCTAGTTTTAGCAGTAGTTGGGACAGCGAATCAAATACTACGACCGATATTTCTGGTTTTAGTATGTTAGGAGGAGTCGCTTCAAGTTTAGTAAGCATTCCATTTTTTATAAGTTCTGGAAGAAATGCAAGAAAAGCGTCAAAACTCTCATTAAACTACCAACCTATTCTTGTCCCCAATCAAGTTTCATTGGCTCAAAATACATTACCCTCTTTATCACTAACAATAACTTTTTAATAAAATAAAAATTCACGATTAAAACAAGTGAGCCTCCAAAAAGAACCCCCAAAAAAGTTAGACACTATTTGGGGGTATTACAAAATGGAATTTATAACACTCAAGCTTATTTACTCAAATACATTTTTCTTCGAGAATACAATTCATAAAACTGATCGTCTTTTAAATCGTCAATAAACAAGATGCTTTCGCCTGTTGATTTCATTTCTGGTCCTAAAGCTTTGTTCACATTATGAAACTTGCTAAAAGAAAAAACCGGTTGCTTGATGGCATATCCTTTTAACTGCGGATTGAATTTGAAATCGGTTACTTTGTTGTGTCCTAGCATCACTTTGGTAGCATAATTTACATAAGGCTCATTATAAGCTTTTGCAATAAAAGGTACGGTTCGAGAGGCTCTAGGATTGGCTTCGATGATATAAACGATGTCGTTTTTAATCGCAAATTGTATGTTGATTAAACCAACGGTTCTTAATGCCAAGGCAATTTTTTTGGTATGGTCTTTTATCTGAGTCATTACAAATTCACCCAAGTTGAACGGTGGCAAAGTGGCATTACTATCACCA